>JAAYWU010000044.1 GCA_012516295.1 Clostridiales bacterium
ATCGAGTTACTTAGGATTCTGCAATGGCCACAAAGAAATACGGTGTTGCCGTGAAATGCGCAACCATCACGCCGAACGCCGACCGGGTAAAAGAATACAACCTGAAGGAAATGTGGAAATCACCAAACGGCACGATCCGCGCCATCCTGGACGGCACCGTGTTCCGCGCCCCGATCGTGGTAAAAGGAATCGACCCGCTGGTAAGCAACTGGAAAAAGCCGATCACCATCGCGCGCCACGCTTACGGCGATGTTTACCGCAATGTGGAAATGACGGTTCCTGCCGGCGCAAAGGCAGAGCTGGTCGTGACAAAAGAGGACGGCTCCGAAGAGCGCGCGCTGATTCACGATTTTAAAACACCCGGTATCCTTCAGGGACAGCATAATATTGACCGAAGCATCGAAAGCTTTGCAAAGGCCTGTTTTCAGTATGCTCTGAGCACAAAACAGGATCTGTGGTTCTCCACCAAGGATACGATTTCTAAAAAATACGACCATCGCTTTAAGGATATTTTCAACGACCTGTATGAAGCGGAATTCAAACAGAAATTTGAAGACGCCGGCATCACCTATTTCTACACCTTAATTGACGACGCGGTCGCACGCGTCATCCGTTCGGAAGGCGGCTATATCTGGGCCTGCAAGAACTATGACGGCGATGTAATGAGCGATATGGTCGCAACCGCGTTCGGAAGCCTCGCCATGATGACGAGCGTTCTTGTCTCTCCCGACGGAGTATACGAATATGAAGCGGCGCACGGAACCGTCCAGCGCCACTATTATAAGCATTTAAAGGGTGAAAAAACATCTACGAACTCAATGGCAACGCTTTTTGCCTGGACAGGCGCGCTGAAAAAGCGCGGCGAGCTCGATCAGCTTCCGGAGCTTGTCAGCTTTGCGGAAAAGCTTGAAACAGCCTCCATTCAGACAATTGAAAATGGTATCATGACTGGCGATCTTGCCGGTCTTTCAACGCTGCCTAATAAAACGACGGTCGATACCGAAACGTTTTTACAGGAAGTCAATAAAAGCCTTTTAAAGCTTTTATAATTTGATACAGCACACTACGGAGGTTAACGTATGCCAAAACGTGAAAATATTTCAATGTCGGTAATCAGAAGATTGCCGCGGTATTATCGTTTTTTAACGCATTTGAAGGAAAAAGGGGTAACCCGCATTTCCTCTACCGAATTGTCCGTAAAGCTGGGGCTGACCGCCTCCCAGATCCGCCAGGATCTGAACTGCTTCGGTGGTTTTGGCCAACAGGGCTACGGCTATATTGTGGATCAGCTCTGTGATGAGATCGGAAATATTCTCGGGCTTTCCAACCGCTACAAAACGATTCTGATCGGTGCCGGCAACCTTGGAAGAGCGATTGCGACCCATATGCAGTTTGAGGAAGAGGGATTTGAGCTGATTGGCATTTTCGACAGCTCCCCCAGCAAAACAGGCACCCGGATAAACGGGAAAATCGTTATGGATACGACGGAACTGGAGGATTTCTGCGAAAAAGAAAAACCGATCATGGCAATCCTGTGTATCCCGCGCGAGGGCGTACATTCGATCCTGGAGCGCCTTTACAGCAAAGGAGTCCGCAACTTTTGGAATTTCAGCCATTATGACATTTCCATGCGTTATGAGGACACGGTGGTTGAAAATGTACATCTGAACGACAGTTTAATGACGCTTTGCTACCGGATTTCCAATCCGAACAACAAATAATCGAACACTTCATAATACGTATGGGAAGGGCGTATGTCCTTCCCTTTTTTGTTCAGGCTAAATTTGGTCCTATTTTTATCTTTTCAATTTTATAAAATTATGGTACTATGTTCGTGACTATAAAGGAGGTATTCTAAATGAATCCAATGATTATCGCTCTGATAGCCATCGTTCTGATCCTGCTTTTCTGGGCAGTTGGTATGTATAACCGGTTGGTTTCCCTGTCCGTCCGGGTGGACAACGGATGGGCCCAGGTGGATGTACAGCTTAAAAAACGGTTCGACCTGATTCCCAATTTAGTGGAAACCGTAAAAGGGTATGCAGCCCATGAAAAAACGACGCTTGAGGAAGTGACAAAGTGGCGCGGCGCGGCAATGAACGCAAAATCCCCCGAGGAAGCAATGGAAAACAACGCGAAGCTTTCCCGCGCAATCGTCAATTTGTTTGCAACCGCAGAACAGTACCCGGATTTAAAGGCAAACCACAACTTTCTTGATCTTCAGTCGCAGTTAAAGGATATTGAAGGCAAAATTGCCATGGCCAGACAATTCTATAACGATACTGCCATGAAGTACAACGAGTATGTCCTGCATTTCCCATCAAATCTCATCGCTTCCATGTTCCATTTCGGTCAGAAAAAATACTTTGAAATTGCGGAAGCTGACAAAGCGGTACCGCAGGTTAAATTTTAGTAATCCCTTTTGGAGGAAAATATGGGCAATTTATGCAGAAAGGCAAGGAAGAGGAGCGCCGCGGCTTTTCTCGCCGTAGTGCTTATCTTTTTCACCCTTGCCGGCTGTTCGGATAGTTACAAGCGCAATTCGAAGCAGACGCTGGAAAAGCTGGATATTGCTTCGGAGCTCTTGACAAACGGGGACCTGCAGGTGACGGAAACCTGGTGCGTCAATTTAGAGGAGCGCAAAAAACCATATTCGAACATTTATAAAACATTCGAGAAAAATATCCGCCCAAACAGCATAACCGATTTCGCCGTATATGACTTGGACAGCAAAACGAAGTATGCATTTCGCGACGATATTCATCCGGAATCTGTAACCGGATTAGAGAATGTGTGCTATATTTATAATTCCGGAAATAAAACGGAAATCGGCTGGTTTATGCCGCAAAT
This sequence comes from Clostridiales bacterium, assembly GCA_012516295.1. Taxonomy (GTDB): domain Bacteria; phylum Bacillota; class Clostridia; order Oscillospirales; family Acutalibacteraceae; genus Caproiciproducens. Next base: position 2,851 of record JAAYWU010000044.1, read on the forward strand.
CAAAAGCGGAATCCGCAATTTTAAAATTTCCTACACCATAAAAAACATTGTCAGCGTTTATCAGGATACTTCCGTATTGTACAATGCGTTTGTCGGAAAGAACTCTGCGCTGCCAATCACGGAACTGCACGGTTCCGTTGCAATTCCATCCGGTGCAAAAGCGGGTTCGGTAATGGCATGGCTGCACTGTACGGCGCAGAGCAACCTGACGGTTTCTTCCAACCGAATCACCTTTACGGCAAAGGAAGTCCCGCCGAAAACAATGGTCGAAACGCGTATCTGTATGCCCGTTTCCCTATTCCCCGATTCTGATAACAAGCTTGCTTCAAAAGCCCTTGAAGATATTAAAAATGAAGAAGAAACTTGGGCGGTCCAATGGGCGGAAAAACAAAAGCGGGCGTATATCGTCGGCATCGTGGACGCCGTATCCGGAGTGATACTTGTAATCGGCGGTATCCTGCTTTTACTATGGTTAAATAAGAAATCAAAACCATATGAGACAAACGCCCCCGAATACACACGGGAGATACCGGAAGGCAACTCGCCGGGCGGAATCGCAAACCTGTTTTACTTTTACAGCGGCGGCGTAACCGAGCAGGTGCAGGGACGGATTTTCAGCGCTACGCTGATGAGCCTTGCGCGGAAAGGTTATGTACGTTTCCAATCCGCTGAAAAGAAAGATTTTTTGGTTAAAATTACCAGAAATGAAAAAAATACCCCTCTTACATTAAGCGAACAGGAATTCTATGAGATGATATCCACCGTCGCGTCGGAAACCGGCGGCAGCTTCACTATGCGTCAGTTCAAGTCATACGCAAAAAAGCATAACAAGTATATCGACTCCAGTATTCAGAATTTCTTGCAGCAGACCAAAAGGGAAATTGCCGACCGGGGATATTATGAGCGTAAGCCCGGTTATTTAACGGCTGCTACACTCGGAGGAATTTTCAGCATTGTAGCGGCAATCCTGATATTGTTTATTACACATGGATGGCTGCTCTATCTGCCAATCGGCTTGCTGATTTTCGGCGTTCTGCTGCTGATTGCCTCCAACAGGCGGCCCCGCCTGAGCCAAAAGGGCGAATACGATTACGCTGTATGGCAGGGCCTGAAAAAATATATGCTCGAGTTTTCGCGTATGACGGAATATGGCGTTCCCGAGCTTGCTTTGTGGGAGGAATATCTGGTTTACGCGACCATGATGGGCATATCGAAAAAAGTCTGCAAACAGCTGAAAATGGTCTATCCGCAGTTGAATGACGACGCTTATCTGAACACAAACTTCGGTACAAGCTATCTTTACTATATGTTCGGCCATTCGTCCGGCGCGCACGGATTCCATTCCGCCGGCAGCGACTTCGGCACTTACCTTGGTACCACCATCAGCAATATCAGCACTTCTGCCACAAGGCTTGCCCACCCCCCGGCATCCGGGAACGACAGCTTTGGCGGCTTCGGCGGCAGCGGTTTTGGTGGCAGCGGTTTTGGTGGCGGAGGCGGGGGCTTCGGCGCAGGCGGAGGCAGCGGCGTCCGCTGACTCCTTAAACCATAAAAAAGGGACCTTTGGTTCGCCGAAGGTTCCCTTCATTTTCTCAATATAATTTTGCGCCGCCTTTTGACCCGAAGCAAAGTAAACAAAATTAAATGCTTTATGCTCAAAAAGGGCCTCCGGCTTTGCCGGAGGCCCTTTAATAATGTCCTTAATGATGAGAGTCGCGGTATGCAATTGCAGCGCCTACAAGCCCTTTGAAGAGCGGATGCGGGCGGTTCGGGCGGGATTTGAATTCCGGATGGAATTGAGAGCCCAAAAACCACGGATGATCCGGAAGCTCCATCATTTCCACGATATGCTCGTCCGGGGATTTTCCGCAGAAAACCATTCCGGCCTTTTCCAAACGCTCACGGTAAGCATTGTTCACTTCAAAACGATGACGGTGGCGCTCGGAAATCAGCGGTGTGTCGCCGTAG
>JAAYWU010000045.1 GCA_012516295.1 Clostridiales bacterium
ATCCGCCGCCCCATGGGCCGGATTGTCGACACCCGCGCTTCACATGTGGAGCTGGATAAATACAACGAGAAGTATGACCGCCTGGCTTCTGAGAAGATCAACACCAATAACACCGTACAGAAGCAGAAGCTGACCCAGCGCAGCAGCCAATACCGCAACAAGCCGCGCAATTCCCGCAAGGAAACCGAGGCCGAGCGCCTGCGCCGTATCGCGATGGAGCGCAAGGCAAAGCCGATTACCGTTCAGATTCCGGAGGAAATTACGGTTGGTGAGCTGGCTATGCGCTTAAAGGCAACCGCAGCGGAAGTCATCAAAAAGCTGATGGGGCTGGGTGTGTTTGCCACCGTAAACGATGTGATCGACTTTGATACGGCTTCGCTTGCGGCAATGGAATTCCACGCGAAGGTGGAAAAGGAAGTCGTTGTTACCATTGAGGAGCAGATTATCGACGACAGCGAGGACGAGGACGACAACCTTGTGCCGCGCGCGCCGGTCGTCGTCGTTATGGGCCATGTTGACCACGGCAAGACCTCCCTGCTCGACGCGATCCGCCACGCGAACGTCACCGCGACCGAAGCGGGCGGAATTACCCAGCATATCGGCGCCTATCAGGTGAAGCTCGGCGACCGCGAGGTAACGTTCCTGGATACGCCGGGCCACGCCGCGTTTACCACCATGCGTGCAAGGGGCGCGCAGGTAACGGATATTGCGGTTCTGGTTGTCGCTGCGGACGACGGCATCATGCCGCAGACCGTTGAAGCGATCCACCATGCGAAGGCGGCGAACGTTTCGATTATTGTCGCGATTAATAAGATGGATAAACCGGGCGCGAATCCCCAGCATGTTATGGAACAGCTGACCGAATACGACCTTGTGCCGGAGGAATGGGGCGGCGACACGCCGTGCATCCCGGTTTCTGCGTTGAAGAAGACCGGCATTAAGGAGTTACTCGAAATGATCATCCTGGTTGCCGATATGAAAGAGCTGAAGGCGAACCCGGACCGCGCGGCAAAGGGCACCGTAATTGAAGCAAGGCTCGACAAGGGCCGCGGCCCGATTGCCACGATGCTGGTACAGAACGGTACGCTCCATACGGGCGATATTCTGGTTGCCGGCACCACCGTCGGGCGTGTGCGCGCCATGACGGACGCGAACGGCAAAAAGATTGATTCCGCTGGCCCGAGCGTTCCGGTGGAAATTACCGGTTTGGACGATGTGCCGACGGGCGGCGACATTTTCAACGCTGTTTCCGACGAACGCCTTGCAAGGGAGCTGGTGGAACAGCGCCGCAACGAGCTGAAGGAAGAGCGGTTCAACGCCCGCACGAAGGTTACCCTTGACAATCTGTTCGACCAGATGAAGCAGGGCGATATGAAGGAACTCCAGATTATCGTCAAGGCGGATGTGCAGGGTTCCGTGGAAGCGGTAAGGCAGTCGCTGGAAAAACTGAGCACCGACGAAGTTCGCGTGAATGTCATTCACGGCGGCGTCGGCGCGATCAGCGAATCCGACGTCATGCTTGCAACCGCGTCCAACGCCATTATCGTCGGCTTCAATGTGCGCCCCGACCCCGTTGCCGAGGAAAACGCGAAGCGCGACGGCGTGGATGTGCGCCTGTACCGCATTATTTACGATTGCATCGACGAAATCGAGTCCGCCATGAAGGGAATGCTCGCGCCGAAATACCGCGAGGTTGCCCTTGGCAAGGCGGAATGCCGCGAGATTTATAAAATTTCCAATGTGGGCACCATTGCCGGCTGCCATGTTACGACGGGCAAGATTACCCGTGCCGCGGAGGTCCGCGTTGTACGCGACGGCATTGTGATCACCGAGGATAAAATTGGCTCCCTGCGCCGCTTCAAGGATGACGTGAAGGAAGTGGCCGAAGGCTACGACTGCGGCATCGGTCTTGAAAAGTTCAACGATATTAAGCAGGGAGACATTTTGGAAGCCTTTATGATGGAGGCTTATAGAGAATAAGGCACAGACTGATGGCAAATCTTTGCAACCGCAAAATTGTTCGCAATTTTGCTTCAAAAGTTGGCTGCGCTTGCAAATTTCGGTCACATACGAAAGTATGCCCCCTCATTTACGGCGCTTGCCGCCTTGTCTTGCACGTTTTGTCACAGGCTGCCCGTTTTCCAAACCGAAGGCTATTTAAGAATAAGCCGAATGAGGGCTATATTACGGAGGTATGAAATGGCCAGCCACAGAATGGGGCGCATTACCGAGGACATTAAACGCGAGCTAACGGCGATTTTCCGCGAACTGAAAGACCCGCGGATTCAGGGGCTGATCAGCGTTGTCCGGGTAGAAGTTACCAACGATTTATCTTTCTGCACAGTTTATATCAGCGCAATGGAGGGAATGGAGCGCGCAAAGCAGGCGGTTACCGGGCTGAAATCCGCTTCCGGCTTTATCCGCCGCGAGCTCGGCGCGCGCCTGCAGATCAGGCATGTGCCGGAGCTGCTCTTTAAGCCCACCGATTCCATTGAATACAGCGCGAATATTTCACGGATACTCAATGACCTAAGGAGTGATAAAAAAGATGGTTAGCCGGAACGAAGCGGCCGAGTTCCTGCGCGGGGCGGACGATATCCTGATCCTGTGCCACCAGTACCCCGACGGCGACACCCTCGGTTCGGCTACGGCGCTTTGCCGCGGGCTGCAAAAGCTTGGGAAGCGCGCCATGATCAAATGCTCCGCCCCGATTATGCCGAAGTACGACTACCTTTTCGGCGGCGTGGAGAAGCAGGAATTCACTCCGAAGGCGATTGTGGCGGTGGATATTGCCGACACACAATTGATCGGTGAGCCGAATCAAAGCTTGTACGGCGAGAAAATTGACCTATGCATCGACCACCATCCCTCCAATATGGGGTACGCGAAGCGTTCCTGTGTGGACCCGAAAGCGGCGGCGACCTGCGAGATTATTTTTGACGTGCTGAACCTTTTGAATGTGGAAATCGACCGTCAAATCGCGGACTGCCTTTATACGGGGATTACCACGGATACGGGCTGTTTTAAATACATTAACGTCACGCCGCGGACGTACCGCATTGCGGCGGACTTAGTGGAAAAGGGCGCGGACGGCAACCGCATCAACCGCGAAATGTTCGACACGAAATCCCGCGCGCGCATCGGGATGGAGCGCCGCGTGATGGAAACCATCCGTTATTATTACGATAACCGCGTCGCGGTCATTAAAATAACCCTGGAAATGATCCGCAGCACCGGTGCGACGGAGGGCGATATCGAAGGGCTTGCTTCGATTCCGCGCGCGATTGAAGGGGTGCTGGTCGGCGTTACGCTGCGCGAAAAGCCGGACGGCACCTGCAAGATTTCGCTGCGCGCCCGCCCGCCCATCAACGCTTCCGATATCTGCGCCGCATTCGGCGGTGGCGGACATGCCGGCGCGGCGGGCTGCACGTTTGATACCACCATGGATCAGGCGGAAAAGCAGATGCTTGAGGAAATTCGGAAACATATATGAGAATGCGAGGGAGGACGCGGCGTGAACGGCGTTATTGTATTGGATAAGCCGCGGGATTTCACTTCGTTTGACGTGGTCGCGGTGATGCGCCGGCTGTGCGGCGAGAAAAAAATCGGCCACACCGGCACGCTGGACCCCATGGCGACCGGGGTGCTGCCCCTGCTTTTGGGAAAGGCGACGCGGGCGGCTTCGCTTTTGGCGGACACGGACAAGGAGTATGCGGCCGGGTTTGCGCTTGGCTACTCCACCGATACACAGGACAGCACCGGCAAAAAGCAACAGGAAAGCGCAAAAAAGGTAACAAGGGAACAAATTGAGGCGGTATTGCCCTATTTCCGGGGAAATATTTTCCAGATTCCGCCCATGTACTCGGCCGTGCAGGTCAACGGGCAGCGGCTTTATAACCTTGCCCGGCAAGGCGTCGAGGTCGAGCGCGAAAAGCGCCCGGTGACCGTTTACCGGCTGGAACTTACGGATTTTGACGAAAACACCCAGAGCGGCGGCCTGCTTGTGCGCTGCTCGAAGGGGACTTATATACGCACCCTTTGCGCGGATATCGGCGAAAAGCTGGGTACCTACGGCGTGATGACCTCGCTGAGGAGGACTTCGGCGGCGGGCTTCACCCTTGCGCAGGCGATTACGCTGGATGAAGCGCGGGCGCTTTCCGCGCAGGGCACGCTTTCGGAAAAGCTTCTGCCGGTGGAAAGCCTGTTTTTGCATTTCCCCGCGGTTCGGGTAACCGGGGCGCAGGCGAACCGGTTTCGAAACGGCGGCGGGCTTTTCCTGGACCGCACGTCCATTTCACCCCGCGCCAGGGAAAACGGCGCGGTTTTCCGCGTTCTTTCTCCCGACGGCGTATTTCTGGGGCTGGGGAACGTGGATACCGGAAAAGCGGAGCTTTGTGTGCTTCGCCTATTTTGTGACAGCATGGACAAAACAGATGGAGCGAAAGCAAAATGAGGATAAATTATGATTTAACACCCGCACTTGCTGATACCGCGGTCGCGCTCGGCAGTTTTGACGGCCTGCATGTCGGCCATCAAAAGGTAATCGGTTCGGCGGTGGAAGCGAAAAAAGATGGGCTTTTGCCCGCGGTTCTTACCTTTGCGCGCAACCCGCTCGCTGATCTGGGCGGCTGCGCGGGCGGTGAAATCCTTTCGCAGGAACAGAAAATCCATCTTCTGGAAGAATTCGGCGTGGAACAGCTCTATATCCTGAATTTTTCCACGATCAAGGATTATACCCCGGAGCAATTTGTGGACCGGGTGCTGATTCGGGTCTGCCATGCAAAACAGGTTTGCTGCGGGTTCAACTTTACGTTTGGCTGCGGCGGAAAGGGAAACAGCCACACGCTGGAGCAGCTTTGCAGCGAGAGGGGCTTGAAGACGAAGGTTGCCGGAGCCGTCCTGCTGGACGGGGACACCGTCAGTTCCACGCGCATCCGCGGCTTAATCGCAAATGGCGACGTGGACGAAGCGGCCCGCCTTCTGGGAAGGCCGTACGGTTACCGCTCGCCCGTTCTGCACGGGCGCAAGCTCGGGCGCAGGCTGGGGAACCCCACGCTGAACCAGGCGATTCCGAAAAATTTCGTGCTTCCCCGGTTCGGGGTTTACGTTTCCCGGGCTGTTTTCGGCGGGAAGGAATACTGCGGCGTGACCAATGTCGGCATTAAACCAACGGTCGGCTCGCCCTGTGTTTTAGCGGAAACCTGGCTTCCGGATTACAGCGGCGAAGACTTTTACGGCAAAACCGTCGGCGTGGATTTGATGAAGTTCCTCCGTCCGGAGAAAAAATTTGCCGGATTGGACGAATTGCAAGCGGAAATCCATAAAAACGGGGAACAGGCAAAGGAATATTTTGAAAAAAACAGGGCAATATTCCAACAAGGCATATAAAAGGCAAAAAACAATTTACAAAAAAAGTTTAGCATGCTATAATAAAAAAGTATGATGCCCCTTTCCCGGATAAAGGAGCAAGCCCCGTTCAGGGGAATTCACCAGCCTTTTTCTGCGATTGAGGGTCTATTCTTAGAAAGGGTGGAAAATAATGTTAAAAGAAGAAAAAACAGCGATTATTAAAGAGTATGCTTTGCATGAGGGCGACACCGGTTCTTCCGAAGTGCAGATTGCGATTCTTACAAAAAGAATCAACGATCTTACCGAGCATCTGAAGACGCACCAGAAGGATCACCATTCCCGCCGCGGTCTTCTGAAAATGGTCGGTGCAAGAAGGAACCTGCTCAACTATTTGCAAAAACGCGATATTGAGCGTTACCGTTCCATCATCCAAAAGCTTGGTATACGCAAGTAATCCAGTCCTTTAGGGCAGGCGGCCATGCCGCCTGCCTTAAGGCTTTTTTATTAAAATCAAAAAAACGGGCTGAACGGGACTTAGCAGTGAAACGGGCGCCTGCGTGTTGGACGTCGGTTTTATTGCTAAACCTGTTTTTCCCGTTTGAATTGGAGGAAAACTATGTTCGAAAACTTTAAAGTTTATGAAACAGAGTTCGCCGGGCGTCCGCTGGTTATTGAAACCGGTAAAATGGCACAGCTTGCAAACGGCGAATGCTTGGTTCGTTATGGGGAAACCGTGGTTCACGTTGCCGTAACCGCTTCCCAGAAACCGCGCGAGGGCGTGGACTTTTTCCCGCTTTCCGTTGACTTTGAGGAAAAGCTCTATTCCGTGGGCCGTATTCCCGGCTCTTTTCTGAAACGCGAAGGCCGCCCGAGCGATAAGGCGATTTTGACCTCCCGCGTCATCGACCGCCCGATCCGCCCGCTGTTCCCGAAGGATATGCGCAACGACGTTTCCGTTGTCTGTACGGTAATGTCGGTTGACCACGACTGCTCGCCGGAAATTGCCGCCATGGTCGGCCCATCCATTGCGCTCAGCATTTCCGATATCCCGTGGAAGGGCCCGATTTCGGGTGTTTCCGTCGGCTATGTGGACGGGGAGTATGTTATTAACCCGACCTCTGAACAGCGCAAGGTTTCCCAGATGGCCGTAACCGTTGCTTCCACCGAAACCCGCATTGCCATGATTGAGGCGGGCGCAAACATCGTTTCCGACGAGGTGATGTATAACGGCATTATGGCCGGGCACGAGGCAAACCAGAAGATTATTGCGTTCATTAAAGGAATTCAGGCGGAGATCGGCAAAGAGAAGTTCTCCTACCCGAGCAACGAGCCGGACGAGGAGATGCTCAATGCAATCAAGGAATTCGCCCTGGAAGATGTGAAGCTTGCCCTCGACACAGACGATAAAAACGTGCGTGACGCAAGGCTCAAACCCATTTATGAAAAGGTACACGAGAAATTCGACGAGATTTACCCCGATCAGGAGGCAAAGATCGACGAGTGCATGTATAAAACGCAGAAATATATTGTACGGCGCTGGCTCCTTGACGAGCAGAAGCGTGTGGACGGCAGAAAGATGGACCAGATGCGCCCGCTTGCCGCGGAAGTAGGCCTTCTGCCGCGCGTGCACGGTTCCGGTTTGTTTACCCGCGGCCAGACGCAGGTTCTGACCGTCGCAACCCTCGGCCCCGTCAGCGACGCCCAGATTCTGGACGGCATTGATGAGGAAGAAACCAAGCACTATATCCACCAGTACAATTTCCCGTCCTATTCGGTCGGCGAAACCAAGCCGAGCCGCGGCCCGGGCCGCCGCGAAATCGGGCACGGCGCCCTTGCGGAGCGCGCGCTGGTTCCGGTTATCCCGAGCGTGGAGGAGTTCCCGTACGCTTACCGCCTTGTTTCCGAGGTGCTTTCTTCCAACGGCTCTACTTCCCAGGCTTCTATCTGCGGCTCCACGCTTGCGCTGATGGATGCCGGTGTGCCGATTAAGGCGCCGGTTGCGGGTATTTCCTGCGGCCTGATTACCGAAGGCGACCGCTGGATGACCATGGTTGACATTCAAGGGGGGGAAGACTTCTTCGGCGACATGGACTTTAAGGTTGCTGGTACGCACGAAGGAATTACCGCCATTCAAATGGACCTGAAAATTGACGGCTTGACTCCGGAAATGGTCAAGGAAGCCCTTGAAAAGACGCATAAAGCAAGAAATTATATCCTTGACGAAATCATTTTGAAGACCATCCCGGCGCCGCGCGAACAGCTTTCCAAGTACGCGCCGAAAATGTTCTCCACTTTGATTCCGATTGATAAAATCCGCGAAGTCATTGGCTCCGGCGGAAAGGTCATTCAAAAGATCTGCGCCGAATGCGACGTAAAGGTTGAGGTGGAAGAGGACGGGCACGTATATGTTTCCGGCCTTGACGCCGAAAACTGCCAGCGCGCGCTGACCATCATCGACACGATTGTGAATGACCCCGAGCCGGGTGCAATCTATAACGGCAAGGTTACCCGCCTTATGGATTTCGGCGCGTTTGTTGAAATCGCGCCGGGCAAGGAAGGCCTTGTCCATATTTCCCGCCTGGATGTGAAACGCACCGAGAAAGTGACCGACGCTGTCGATGTCGGCGACGAGGTCATGGTTAAGGTGCTTGAAATCGACGATAAAGGCAGGCTGAACCTTTCCCGCCGCGACGCTTTGATCGAGGTGGAGGGCCTGAAGCCGGAAAATGAAATTTCCGACGCACCGCGCCGCTCGTTCCCACGCAGGGATGACCACCGCCATGACGACCATCGCCGCGGTGACCGTCCGCGCGCGAGCAACGGCTTTATTGCCAATACCAATAAACCGCGCGGCTCCAAGGGCTGATTAAATAATTTTCCTCCCGGGGTATCTGCCCCGGGAGTTTTTTTTTGCCTGTGCAATTGACAACGGCATAGCCGAATTGCCGCGCTTTTTCTGGGATTTTGCGTATCATTTCGAAACGCTTCTTCAAAATCCTGTGAAAATGTGCTATAATTTTACTTACATGGACCCTGTAAAAGAATGCGAAAAACGGCTTTCCAGGTGGTGCAATGGCGGCCTGCCGGGGCACAACATTCGCAAAAACAGGATCAATAAAATTTAGGAGAAAAGATATGTCGGCAATAACACAGGCAAAAAGAATCGTTGTCAAGGTAGGCACATCCACCCTGACGTATGAAAACGGAAAACTGAATCTGCGCAGGATGGAAACGCTGTGCAAGGTGCTGAGCGAGTTGCAGAATTCCGGCAGGGAATTCATCCTTGTCACGTCCGGCGCAATCGGCGTGGGCGTTGGAAAACTCGGGCTGCCGGAACGACCGCAGGAAACGGAACGCAAGCAGGCGGTCGCGGCGGTCGGCCAGTGTGAGCTGATGTTTATGTACGACAAGCTGTTCGGCGAGTACAACCGGATGGTGGCGCAGGTGCTTCTGACCACCGACGTCATTGCCAACGAACATAATAAGCGCAATACCCAGAATACATTCAATGAGTTAATCAAAATGGATATTATTCCTGTTGTGAACGAAAACGACTCCGTTGCCATCGACGAGCTGGTCGGCAACAATTTTGGCGACAACGACACGCTTTCCGCAACGGTGGCAAGGCTGGTCGATGCCGATTTGCTGGTCATCCTGACGGATATCGACGGCCTGTACGACGCGAATCCGCGCGTGGACGCCAACGCCAAGCGCATCCCCTATGTGCCGGAGGTCACCGATGAAATCCGGCGGCTTGCGGGCGGCACCGGCTCCAACCGCGGCACGGGCGGTATGAGCACTAAGGTAAGCGCGGCGGCTTATGCCAACGAAGCGGGCATTCCCTGCTGTGTGATGAGCGGCGCGGACCCGAAATCCCTGTACCAGCTTTTCGACGGCGTACAAATAGGGACAGTTTTCGGCACGAAAAAGAAGTAAGATAGAACAAAGGGGGTAACGGCATGACCGTATTGGAGCAGATGGGGAAAAACGCGAAGGAAGCGGCCCGCGCGCTGGCAACAGCGGGGTCGCTGAAGGACAAGGCGCTTCTTCAAATGGCCGCGGCGATTGAAAGCGGCGAAAGAGAGATTCTTGCCGCTAACGCGCAGGATGTGAACGCCGCGCGCCAAAGCGGTATGAGTGAATCCCTGCTGGACCGTCTGACGCTGAACCACGACCGTATCCTCGGCATGGCGGAGGGAATCCGCTGCGTGGCGGCGCAGGAAGACCCGGTCGGCACCATTGTGGGCGGGGGTGTCCGCCCGAACGGGCTGAAAATCGAGCAGGTGCGCGTCCCGCTCGGAGTTATCGGCATGATCTATGAAGCAAGGCCGAACGTCACGGCCGACGCGGCGGCGCTCTGCCTGAAAGCGGGCAACGCGGTGATTCTGCGCGGCGGAAAAGAGGCCTTCCTTTCCAACCGGTGCGTGGCGGAAATTCTGCGCGGCGCGATTGAAAAAGCCGGGCTGCCGAAGGACGGAATCCAGCTTGTCCAGGATACCAGCCGCGCGTCCTCCGTAGAAATGATGCAGCTCACCGAATACCTCGATGTGCTGATTCCCCGCGGCGGGAAAAGCCTTATCCGGTCCGTGGTGGAAAATTCGCGGGTGCCGGTGATTGAAACCGGCGCGGGCAACTGCCATGTTTATGTGGACGACAGCGCGGACATCGATATGGCGGCGGAGATTATCTTTAACGCAAAGACCTCGCGCCCGTCCGTCTGCAACGCGATTGAAACCGTTCTTGTCCATAAGGAGATTGCGGAAAAAGCGCTGCCCGCCATCAAGGCGCGGCTGGACGAAAAGCATGTGGAAATCCGCGGCTGCGAACGCACGCGCGCGATTCTGGGCGGAGACATCGTTCCCGCACAGGAGGAGGACTGGGGGACGGAATACCTTGATTTTATCCTCGCGGTCAAAGTGGTGGACAGCATCGACGAAGCGGTCGACCATATCGCGCGGTATTCCAGCGGGCATAGCGAGGCCATTGTTACCCGAAGCTATGAGAGCGCGCGGAAATTTACGGAGCGGGTCGATTCCGCGGCGGTCTATGTCAACGCTTCCACCCGTTTCACCGACGGCGGCGAATTCGGGCTGGGCGCTGAAATCGGAATTTCCACACAGAAGCTGCACGCGCGCGGCCCCATGGGCGTAAATCAGCTTACCTCCACAAAATTTATTATCAGCGGAAGCGGTCAAATACGATAGAAAGCGGAGTTTATTCAGATGAGCAAAAAACGAAAGAAATCCATTCCGGGCTTTTCAGCCGACTATCGCAATGCTTACAATAAGCCGGATCAGAAGATAGACCCCGTTGAGCCGGAGGAAATGGAGATCGACGATTTCCTTCCCGAAGACGAAGCCAACGGCGGTGAAGAGCTTTTAACAAAATGGGATGACGGTTGGAACCCGGATGAGCCGGAGGATGCTGCGGAGCCGGAACAGCCGGCAGCGCCCAAGCGCACCGGTACGCACCGGCGGTGCCGTTACGGCGTGGCAGCCGGCACCCTGGTGCTGCTTCTCGCGCTGGTGGGCGTATGCTTTATTGCCGGGACAATCGGGAAGAGCATTTACCGCGCGGCAACCGACGACAGCAAGCTGCGCGCCTATGATTCTTTCCTTACAACCGTCGTCATGCAGGATCCGCAGCCGTTTGCTTCGCCGGATAAGGCCGACGAGGAATTTGTGCTGAACGCTTCGCTCTGGAAAACGATCACGGCGAACGGCGGTTCCAACTACAACAGCTACGACGACAGCGGAAGAGTCCTTGTTCCGCTCGGCGACGTGGTGAATGCCTGCCGTGAGCTGTTCGGGCCGGACTGCCAGCTTCAGCCGAAAACGCCGGCCAAGGAGACCTTTTTTGAATACAATTCCGAGACGAACCAGTTCCATGTCGCGCTGTATTCTTCGGACAGCAGCTTCACGCCCTATACGGAGAGCGCAAAAAAGCAGGGGGATACCATCGTGCTGCGTGTCGGTTACGTTTCGCCAAGCGACGCGTCACGCAACCAGACCACGAGTGCCGTTGTAACCCCCAAGCCTACAAAATATATGGAGTACATACTCAAATCCGATCCGAAAACGAAACAGGAATATATCTACGCCATCCGGGCACCGCAGGAAAAGTAATCACAGCACCAGATACAGCAGCGCGAAAATCAGCCCGGTGTCCGCGCGTTCTTCAATAAGGAGCAGCATCAGCACCAGGATGAGCGTTCGCTCGCTGTCGTCGAACAGGGTGTCGAACAGATTCCGGAAAGGAACCATCTGCCCTCCAGCATTGTCGGAATGCTGCGGGGCGGGCTTTTCTGCCGGGGAAGCGGTTGGCGCAGCCGCCGCACGCTGGGAGGATGGGGCATTGTGGCGTGCTTGGTTCGATCCCGCCGGATTCGGCATACTCCGGTTCTGCTGTGAAACAGCAGCCTGCGCGCGGGACTGCATTTCGCGCGCGCGCCGGATCGCCTCCTGCTGAAGGCGCTGCATATCGTAATTGTAACTATCAGCCATGTTCCACCTCAGAGAATACCGCTGCTTCTTAGCAGCGGCAGCAACCGGACCAGTTGAAGAATCTTAATGGATTCATCCAGCTTTTTTTGGCGCGCCGGGCTTAAAAGCGGCCGCAGGGCGCGCAGCAGCCGTGTGTTGTCGTCTTCCTGCCGGAAGCTGGACAGCAAAGGCATAATTTTTGTAACCATTTGCAGGACTTCCGTATCAATTCCCGGGGAGCCCCCCTGCGCCGGTTCCGCCGGCGCAGGGGGCGGCTGTTCTTGTGCCGCGCCGCCCAGAAGCCCGGCAAGGCTCTTCAGTTTTTCAAGACTGCCGGGATTGTTCAGCAGCTCGCCGAGCTTCGCGGCAAGATCATCCATTTATTTTCCTCCCTTGAACTTCTTCATCATTTCTTGCGCCTGCGGCGTGCTTAATATTTTTTCAACCTGTGTTTTATCAGATAAAATACTGTCAAGCTTCTTTTTGTCTTCCGGGCTGAGCTGTTTGAGAAGACTTTGCAGGAGCTTTTGGTTTTCCTCCTTGCTTTGCATACAATCACCCCGCTATCATTGTATGATACGGGAGTTTAATATATGACGGCCGCGGGCCGCGAATCATCTGGAGGTTTTGTTCATGCGAATATTAGTTGTCTCGGATACGCACCGGGACGAAGCGAATCTTCGGCAGGCGATTTTAAGCCAGCCCTCCGCCGAAGTGGTTATCCATCTTGGCGACGGCGCCGACGAAGCGCTGCAAATGAAAGACAGTTTTCCTGAAAAAATGTTTCTGCTTGTCCGCGGGAATTGCGACTGGAGCAGTACGCTGCCGAACGAAGGGGAGATTACCCTTTGCGGTAAGCACATTCTATATACCCATGGTTATACATATAATGTGAAATACGGTTTGTATAATATTACCATGGCGGCGCGTGAACGGAAAGCGGATATTGTCCTGTTCGGCCACACCCATGATGCGCTGACCGATTACGAGGACGGGCTGTATCTGATGAATCCCGGCAGCCTGCATGGGTCCAGGGGAACATATGGAATAATCGACCTGTCTGCCGCCGGTGTTGTGACCAATATCCTGAAAATTTGATTGACACCCGGTAAAACAAATGGTAATCTTTAGTTGTTGATAAGCAAAAAATCTCATGAGGAAAGGAATGTCTCTATGTCTGAATTTGAAAGATGGCTCCGTATGGAGCTGGACGACTCCGACTTGACGGAAGAGTTGAAAAGTATACAGGACCAGCCGGATGAGATAAACGATAGATTTTACCGCAACTTGGAATTTGGAACAGGCGGGCTTCGCGGCGTAATCGGCGCGGGAACCAACAGGATGAATGTTTATACCGTCCGCAAGGCAACCCAGGGGCTTGCGAATTATCTGAACAAGCACGGAAGGAATCCGTCGGTTGCGATTGCGTACGACAGCCGCATAAAATCCGACGTGTTTGCAAAGCAGAGCGCCGCGGTTCTGGCGGCCAACGGCATTAAAGCGTATATTTATCCGAAGCTTTCGCCGACCCCGACGCTTTCCTACGCTGTGCGCTATTTAAAATGCGATGCAGGCATCTGCGTTACAGCAAGCCATAATCCCGCCAAATACAACGGGTACAAGGTTTACGGAAGCGACGGCTGCCAGATTACGCTGGAGATGGCGGACGAAGTTCTGAGCGAAATCAACAACTTGGATATTTTTGAGGACGTTAAGCGTATCACTTTTGACGACGGCCTGAAAAACGGCATGATTGAGTATATTAAGGATGAAGTAATCCACGCATTCCTGAGTGATGTGCTTAAGCAGAGGGTTCTGAAGGACGACTGCTCCAACCTGAAAGTGGTGTACACGCCGCTGAACGGCACGGGGCTTGTCTGTGTAACCCGTATGATGAGCTTAATCGGCATTCAGGATGTTACCGTCGTTCCGGAACAGGAATATCCGGACGGAACCTTTAAAACCTGTCCGTTCCCGAATCCCGAAATTAAAGAAGCGCTGCAGAAGGGATTGGATCTTTGCGAAAAGGTACAGCCGGACCTGCTGCTCGCGACCGACCCGGACTGCGACCGCTGCGGAATCGCGGTAAACCAGAACGGGAAATTCGTACTGATGAGCGGCAACGAAGTCGGCGTGCTCCTGCTCGACTTTATCGCTCGCCCCCGCAGGGACAATGGCACTCTGCCAAAGAACCCGGTTGCGGTGACGACCATCGTCAGCACCGATATGGCAGATGCGGTTGCGAAGGACTATGGCATTCAAATGGTGCGCGTGCTGACCGGCTTCAAGTATATCGGCGACCAGATTGGCCAGCTGGAAGCAAAGGGCGAAGCCGACCGTTATATTTTTGGATTTGAAGAAAGCTATGGCTATCTTTCCGGCAGCTATGTCCGCGACAAGGACGCGGTCAACGCAAGCATGCTCATCTGCCAGATGGCTTACGCTTATAAGCAGAAGGGCATGACCCTGGTAGACGCGATGGACGCGCTCTATCAGAAATACGGCTACTACGAAAACGCGCTGCTGAATTTTGCCTTTGAGGGTGAAGAAGGCATGAAGCGGATGGCCCGGATTATGCAGAACCTGCGTGAAAATGCGCCGACGGAAATTGCCGGCTTAAAGGTGGCCGGTTGGAGCGATTACGAAGCTTCCAAGCGCTACGACGCGGGCAAGATAAGCGAAATCCAGCTGCCGAAGTCCAATGTGCTGGAATACCGGCTGGAAAACGGAAGCAAGCTGACGGTACGTCCCAGCGGAACCGAACCCAAAATCAAGATTTATATTTCCGCGAAGAGCAAGGAAAAGGTGGCTGCGGAAGAGCTGATTGAAGAGCTGAAAGAAGCAGCGCCCGTAGTTTTTGGAATTCAATAAAAAAATAGCAAAAGGGTATTGACAAACGAATTTGTATGTGATATCCTATATACAGTTATACAGCACAGAACAATCGAGGTTCGCGCGATATATTGGAATTAGCGCCATGCATTTTGCATACCATCCTTGGGATGGTAAGGTCTGTATAATTTGTAAGTACAAGAGGTTAGGGAATCATCCTTAACCTCTTTTTTTGATCTCAATTATTCGCAATTTGAATAATAATTACAGCGTAACAACAGGAAAATTAGCTATTATTACGAAGCATAAAATATCCGGCTTTAGGAGGTTCCAAGACGCTCCGCTTCGTGTCGGATTCCACTATTCATTGCCGGATAACAAGCGTTCTTAGCGCCCTTGCGGGACATTTTCAGCGTGTGTATTTTGTGAAACGAATACGGCAAGCAAGAATCTACATGTTTTATTATATAAAAAACAGCCCCGTCCTTCCTCGTGGGGAAGGGCGGGGCTGGATTGTATTACCCGTAGAGGGATTAGATTCTTGCCACGCCGGACTTGCGGGCAGCTTCGGCAACTGCCTTTGCAACGGCGGAAGCAACATTGCGGTCGAGGGCGCTCGGAATGATGTAATCGGCAGAAAGCTTGTCGTCGGTGACAAATCCGGCGATTGCATACGCTGCCGCAATCTTCATTTCGTCGTTGATGTCGCTTGCGCGTACGTCAAGCGCACCGCGGAAGATGCCCGGGAACGCCAGAACGTTGTTGATCTGGTTCGGGAAATCGCTGCGGCCCGTGCCAACAACGGCTGCGCCTGCGGCGAGGGCAACGTCCGGCATAATTTCCGGAGTCGGGTTTGCCATCGGGAACAGAATCGGGTCCTTGTTCATGCTCTTGACCATTTCAGCCGTTACGCAGTTCGGAGCGGAAACACCGATGAATACGTCGGCGCCCTTGAGCATGTCCGCAAGGCTGCCGCTGCGCTTTTCGTGGTTGGTGATCGCGGCCATTTCCTCTTTTTCCTTATTCAGTCCGTCGCGTCCCTGGTAAATCGCACCGTGGCGGTCGCACATGATAACGTCCTTCAGGCTGAGCGCGATCAGGAGTTTAATAATTGCGATGCCGGCCGCGCCCGCGCCCGAGGTAACAACGCGGATTTCGTCCAGCTTCTTGCCGGTCAGCTTCAGCGCGTTGAGCATAGCAGCAAGGGTTACAACGGCGGTGCCGTGCTGGTCGTCGTGGAAAATCGGAATGTCGCAGCAGGCTTTTAACTTTCTTTCAATTTCAAAGCAGCGGGGTGCGGAGATATCCTCCAGGTTAATGCCGCCGAAGCTTCCTGCGAGCAGACGGATTGTGTTGACGATTTCGTCCACATCCTTGGACCGAACGCAAAGAGGGATCGCGTCCACATCACCGAAGGTCTTGAATAACGCGCATTTACCTTCCATAACCGGCATGCCGGCTTCCGGGCCAATGTCGCCCAATCCGAGAACCGCGGTGCCGTCGGTTACGACTGCCACCAGGTTGGAACGGCGGGTCAGCTCAAAGCTCTTGTTAACGTCCTTCTGAATCTCCAGGCAGGGCTGCGCTACGCCCGGAGTATAGGCAAGGGAAAGATCCTCGCGGGTCTTCAGGGGTGCGCGGCAAATCATTTCGATTTTACCGTTCCATTCGTAATGCTTTTTCAGCGATTCCTGTGCGTAATCCATGAATATACATTCCTTTCAAATCAAATTAAATATTGAGAGACGAAATGGTTTCCTTCAATACGGTTGCGCTGCGGACGAATTTTTCCTGTTCCTCAGCGGTCAGATCGGGCACCTCCATCGGTGTTGCGCCCCGCGCGTTGATAATGTACGGCAGGCTCAGGCACACGTCGTTAACGCCGTAAGCGCCGTGCAGCATGCCGGAACAGGTGACAACGGTGTTGGTGTTGCGGAGGATGCAGGTGCAGATATGGCGCGCCGAAAGCGCGATGGCATAGAACGTAGCGCCCTTCAGCTTAATAACCTGTCCACCGGAGGTATGTACATCTTCCACGATCTGGTCAAGGTCAAGGCCCGGGAAGTCGGGGTTCTTTGCCTTCATCGCGTTAAGATAGTGGTTCAGCGGCATGCCGCCGATGCTGGCGAGGGACCACGGAACCATGGAAGAATCGCCATGCTCGCCAAAAACATCCGCGTGG
Source organism: Clostridiales bacterium (assembly GCA_012516295.1). Classification (GTDB taxonomy): domain Bacteria; phylum Bacillota; class Clostridia; order Oscillospirales; family Acutalibacteraceae; genus Caproiciproducens. Next base: position 16,846 of record JAAYWU010000045.1, read on the forward strand.
ACGTTCTTCGGGCTGATTTCGATTTTGCTGGCGATGATTTCGCGCAGGCGGGCGGAATCAAGAAGTGTACCGGAACCGATTACATGGGATTCCGGCAGGCCCGTCACTTTCATGATCGTATAAGTGATAATGTCGACCGGATTGCTTACAACGACATAAATCGCGTCCGGCGCGTAACGAACCGCATCCGGCATAACGCTCTTGATAATGTTGACATTCCCCTGTGCAAGGTCGATCCGGGTCTGGCCCGGTTTGCGGGCGCTGCCCAGTGTGACGATGACGATGTCGGAATCCTTGATGTCACAGTAGTCGCCGGCATAGATGTTGACCGGCGGGCACAGCGCGGTGCCCTGGATAATATCCATTGCCTCGCCCTTTGCCTTGTTTTGATTGATATCGACCAGTACGATTTCAGAAGCAACTCCGCTTACCGTAAGGGTGTATGCGATGGTTGCGCCAACATTGCCCGCACCTAAAATGCTGATTTTCGCTCCTTTTTTCATAACAATCCCCTCCAATTTGAAAATCTAAAATTTCCCAACAGAGCGTTTAAATGCCGAAAGTAATTAAATGGATAAGTTATGCTAAATTGCGTTAGAAGCGAAATAAAAGAACTAGTGTTAAAAAAATAACGTCTTGTTTTACAATAATTTGCACAAAAAAAGTAAGATCACATTTTCCCGCTCAAGCTCATGCGGTAGCCGACCCCGGCTACGGTTTGGATGTACC
>JAAYWU010000046.1 GCA_012516295.1 Clostridiales bacterium
ATATAGAGGACTGTGTGAGAATTGCCCGAAAAATCGGTTATCCGGTAGTTGTGCGCCCGGCGTATACCCTTGGCGGCAGCGGCGGCGGCATTGCCGACAATGAGGAACAGCTGATCGCGATCGCTTCTCTCGGCCTGCACCGCAGCCGCGTAAATCAGGTGCTGATCGAGCGCTGCATCGCCGGTTGGAAAGAGATCGAATACGAAGTCATGCGCGACCATAACGGGAACTGCATCACCGGCTGCAATATGGAAAACTTTGACCCGGTCGGCGTTCATACCGGCGATTCCATCGTGGTTGCGCCGTGCCAGACGCTTGGGGATAAGGAAACGCAGATGCTCCGTTCCGCGGCGCTTTCCATTATTTCCGAATTAAAGGTGGAAGGCGGATGCAACGTACAGTTCGCCTTGAATCCGAAAAGCTTTGAATACTGCGTTATCGAGGTAAACCCGCGCGTCAGCCGTTCTTCCGCGCTTGCGTCCAAAGCAACGGGGTATCCGATTGCAAAGGTTGCCTCCAAAATCGCGCTTGGCTATACGCTGGATGAAATCCGCAATGCCATTACGAAAAAGACATATGCCTGCTTTGAGCCGACGCTCGATTACTGCGTTGTAAAAATCCCGCGCTGGCCTTTCGATAAATTTGTATATGCAAAGCGCAGCCTGGGCACACAGATGAAAGCGACCGGCGAGGTTATGGGGATTGCGCCGTCGTTTGAGGCCGCTTTAATGAAATCCATCCGTTCGCTGGAACAGAATGTTTTCAGCCTGCTGGATGAAAACTTGCAATCCCTTTCGAAAGGCGAACTGGAGGAACGCCTTCATGTGGTGGACGACCGCAGGCTTTGGGTCGTTTCAGAAGCGTTAAGGCGCGGAATTTCGCCGGATAAAATCCATGAAATTACAAAAATTGATCTTTGGTTCCTTGACAAGCTTCTATCCATTATCCAAGTGGAGAAAGCGTGTGCGGCCCAGCCAATCGATCGGGATTTGCTGTTAAAAGCAAAAACATTCGGATTCCTTGATAAAACGATTGCAGAGCTGAGCGGGAAAACCGTGGAAGAAATCCGGGCGCTGCAGGAAAAATGGGATATTCGTCCCGTCTTTAAAATGGTGGATACCTGCGCGGCGGAATTTGAAGCGGAAACCCCATACTACTATTCGACTTACGGAATTGAGAATGAATCCTGCGCCAAGAGCGACCGAAAGAAAATTTTGGTCATTGGTTCCGGGCCGATCCGTATCGGACAGGGCATAGAGTTTGACTACTGCTCCGTGCACAGCGTCTGGGCTTTGCGGAACATGGGCTGTGAAACCATTATTGTGAATAACAATCCGGAAACAGTCAGTACGGATTTCGACATTGCGGACAAGCTGTATTTTGAACCGCTGACGGAGGAGGATATTCTCCATATCGTACAGCTAGAGAAACCGGACGGCGCGGTTGTGCAGTTCGGCGGGCAAACGGCGATTAAGCTTGCCGGAGCAATTGAGAAAATGGGCGTCCCGATTCTCGGAACCTCCTTCGACAGCATTGACGAAGCGGAGGACCGCGAGCGCTTCGACGCGATTTTAAATGAGTGTAATATTCCCCGCGCGGAAGGACGAATGGTTTATACCTGCGATGAAGCGATTAAGGCGGCCAATGAGCTGGAGTATCCGGTGCTTGTGCGTCCGTCCTACGTCCTCGGCGGACAGGGCATGCACATTGCCTATTGCGACGAAGATATCATTGAACAAATCGGCATCATCAACCGTATCGAACAGGAGCACCCCATTCTGATTGATAAGTACATCATGGGTACCGAGGTGGAGGTTGACGCCGTCTGCGACGGTACGGATTCGGTTATTCCGGGCATTATGCAACATATCGAACGCGCCGGAATCCACTCCGGGGACAGCATTTCCGTGTACCCGGCGATTGGTGTGGCGAAGGATATGCAGGAGCTGGTTGTGGAGTATACCCGCCGGCTTGCAAAAGCATTGAAAGTGAAGGGGCTTTTAAATATCCAGTTTATCGTAAAGGATAATGAAGTCTATGTAATTGAAGCAAACCCGCGTTCTTCCAGAACGGTGCCGTATATCAGCAAGGTAACCGGTATCCCGATTGTGCCTCTGGCTGTCGGAACCTTCTTCGGGAAAACACTCCCGGAAATGGGGTACAATTACGGTTTGCAGAAAGAACGGGATTTAATTGCCATTAAAATGCCGGTTTTCTCCTTTGAAAAGCTATAC
>JAAYWU010000047.1 GCA_012516295.1 Clostridiales bacterium
GCAATACGCTGTCAGCATCGGCAAGGCAAATTCCCGGTACATAGAAAAAGTGGCAATGAACTGGGCCGACGAAGAAATCTTTACCCATGAAAAAGCGGAGGAAAAGCTGCGCCGCCTGGATGAAAGCAAAAAAGCCTGGCATGCGGTGGAGCAGGCTATCGGGATTATGCACCGCGCGCCTTCTTCGAAGGAGCAGGCGTTCGCCTCTGTCTGGATTAACGAATGGAAATTCAACACCGCGCTGATCCATGAAGCGTATGAGCGCAGCGTGGACAACACCGGTAAATTCAGTCCCAGCTATATGAATAAAATCCTGGAGCGCTGGCACAAGGAGGGAATTTCTACCCTTGAGCAGGCGCAGAAGGACAAGGAAGAGCGGGCAGCGGCCCGCAAAGGCGGCAGAAAGCCGATAACAACCTATGATATTGAGGAATACGAACGCTCCGGCGTTTTTGATAAATTTGACAGGAAGTGATTGCATTGGGTTACAGCAGGGAAATTTATGAAAGCGCGGAACGGATTCTTGCAGAACGCCGTAAAACGGCCGAAAACACCGCGGCCGAGCGCAAATCCATATTTTACAGTTGTTACCCGGAAGCAAAAAAGATCGAATCTGCACTGTCTAAAACCGCCATTGCCGCGGCGCGCGCCATTTTTAGCGGCAGCAACGCAAAGGAGCAGCTAACGAAGCTGAAACAGGAAAATCAGATGCTGCAAAACCGGATGAACGAACTGCTGGCATCCGCCGGGCACGACCCGGATTATCTGGAGCCGCCCTATGTTTGCAAAAAGTGCAATGACACCGGCTATATTGACGGCAGAATGTGTTCCTGCATGAAAAAGCTGCTTCAGGCGCAGGCTTACGAAAATCTGAACAAGCTGACGCCGCTTTCCCTTTCCACTTTTGAGAGCTTTTCGCTCGATTATTACCCGGACAATGCGGAAAACGGCAGGGAATCGCCGCGCAGAATTATGGAAAAGGTATTCTACAACTGCCAGAATTACGCCCGCAATTTTTCGCTTTCCTCCCCCAGCCTGATTATGCAGGGCGGTACGGGGCTCGGCAAGACCCATATGTCGCTGGCAATTGCCAACACAGCCATCCAAAAAGGCTTCGGCGTTGTCTACTGTTCCGTTAACAACATCATCACCCAACTGGAACACGAGCATTTCGGCCGCGATGCGCAGGGGGATACCGACCGGCTTCTTCTGGAATGTGACCTGCTGATTCTGGACGATTTGGGAACGGAATTCCGCAGTGCGTTTTCCTGTGCGGAAATTTACAATATTGTTAACACAAGATTAATGACGCAGAAACCGACCATTATCAGTACCAATCTGTCCCTGCAGGAGCTTCAGGAACGTTACACCGAACGTTTTGCTTCCCGGATTATGGGCGATTACGTCCGCGTGCTGTTCTGCGGGAAAGACAACCGGCTCCAGAAACGCCTAAGAAGCCATACATAAGCGCAAAACCACGATTTTTACCGACATTTAAATACGCTGAAAGCCGCATGAGCCCTGCGTTCATGCGGCTTTTCTCTTCTTCCTCCTGCGGTTAGCTTTCATTGTAAAAAATTTCCTGTTATTATGCGTAAAAGAATTATTGATAAACGAAAGCGGATATGCTATACTGTGTAAAATTCCGTTTCAGCCGAACGGTTTCCGCCAATCTTACATCGCCGGGAAATCGTTTGGTTTTTCTTCGGAAAAATCTAACAGGAAAGGTTGTGGTGTTAGGGTTGGAAAAAAAGCTGGCTTTATACGGCTTTAACAACCTCACAAAAACACTTAGCTTCAACATCTACGATGTGTGCTATGCAAAAAGTGAGAGAGAGCAAAAGGACTATATTGCTTACATTGACGAGCAATACAATTCGGAAAGATTGACGAAAATCTTATGCGATGTGACCGATATCATAGGTGCGCATGTCCTGAACATTTCCAAACAGGATTATGACCCTCAGGGCGCTTCCGTTACACTTCTGATTTCGGAAGAAGCCATACCAAGGCACATGATCGACAAATCCTGCAGCCACAGCCTCTGCGATTTGCAGGACAGCCGCGAAACGGTGGTCGCCCATCTGGACAAGAGCCATGTTACCGTGCATACCTATCCGGAATACCATCCCGACAACTCGATTGCAACTTTTCGCGTGGATATTGACGTATCAACCTGTGGAAAAATATCGCCTTTAAACGCGCTCGACTATTTAATCGGCAGCTTTGATTCCGATATTATTACCATTGATTACCGCGTGCGTGGCTTCACACGGGATGTGAACGGCAAGAAATTATTTATTGACCATGATATTACCTCGATACAGGATTATATAAATAAAGAAACTTTAAAGAAATACGACGCGACTGACATCAACGTCTATCAGTCGAATATTTTCCATACAAAAATGCTGATCAAGGAAATCGTTCTGCAGAATTATTTATTCAATACCGATTCCTATGAACTGCCGCCCATGCAGCGGCTGGCCATCACCGACAGCCTGCGGCGTGAAATGATTGAAATTTTCAGCGGCACCAATGTTTACTGAGAGGGTGAGGGAAAATGAATCATCTGTCTCAGGAAAAAACGCCGATTTTGACGGCGCTTAATAAATACCGTACGGACCGTATTGTCCCGTTTGACGTGCCGGGCCATAAGCAGGGGCGCGGCACCCCCCGGCTGACCCAGTTTTTAGGGAAACAATGCCTTTCGGTGGACGTAAATTCCATGAAGCCGCTGGATAATCTCTGCCATCCGGTTTCCGTCATTAAGGAAGCGGAAGAACTGGCGGCGGATGCATTCGGCGCCGCAAATGCCTTTTTTATCGTAAACGGAACAACGGCGGCCGTGCAGTCGATGATTTTGGCAACCTGTAAACGGGGCGACAAAATCATCCTTCCCCGCAACGTGCACATCAGCGCAATCCACGCGCTGATTTTAAGCGGCGCGCAGCCCGTCTATGTAAATCCGGGCGTAAACACCCGGCTCGGCATTCCTCTTGGAATGACACTCGAGGATGTAAAAGCGGCAGCCGCGCAAAATCCGGACGCCAAAGCGGTCCTGGTAAATAATCCGACCTACTACGGAATCTGCTCCGATTTAAAATCCATTACGGAGCTGGCGCATTCGCACAATATGCTGGTGCTTGCGGACGAAGCGCACGGCACCCATTTCTATTTCGGCGAGGGCCTTCCCCCTTCCGCCATGTCCTGCGGCGCGGACATGGCGGCTGTCAGCATGCACAAAACCGGCGGCTCGCTTACACAGAGCTCCCTTTTGTTAACGGGGAAGAGGCTGAATCCCGGCTGTGTCCGCCAGACGATCAATCTGACGCAGACAACAAGCGGCTCCTACCTTCTGCTGACCTCATTGGATATTTCCCGCAGCAACCTTGCTTTGGACGGGAAAGCCATGTTCCGGAAGGTCATTTCCCTTGCGCAGTACGCGCGGGAGGAAATTAACAAAATCGGGGGATACTATGCGTTTTCCACCGAACTCTGCGACGGCAAAGCGGTTTATGACTTCGACACCACAAAGCTTTCCGTTTTTACAAGGGATATCGGCCTTGCCGGCATTGAAGTGTACGATATTCTTCGCGACGAATACGGCATTCAGATTGAATTCGGCGACATAGGCAATATCCTTGCGATTCTTTCCCCCGGCGACAGCGAATTTACGATTGAACGGCTGGTCGCCGCGCTGGCGGAAATCAAACGCCGGTATGCAAAGGACCCTTCCGGGATGTTCGACCACGAATACATCAGCCCACAGGTGGAAATGACCCCGCCGGACGCATTCTACGCGGAGAAAAAGATGGTTCCCATCCGGGCGGGCGCGGGCTGCCTCTGCGCTGAATTTGTCATGTGCTATCCTCCGGGAATCCCGATTCTGGCGCCGGGCGAGCGGATTACGGAAGAAATCATAGACTATATTCTCTATGCAAAGGCGAAGGGATGCTTTCTTTCGGGAACGGAAGACATCACGATTGAAAATTTGAAAGTAGTGGATGTGTAAAGAATGGAATTATGGTTTACGGAAGAACATACAAAGGATGTCCGCTTTTCCATCCGGGTGGAAAAACAGATTCATTCCGAACAAAGCAGATATCAGCGCATCGACGTGTTTGAATCGGACGAATTCGGGCGGTTTCTGACCCTCGACGGCCAAATCATGCTGACGGAAAAGGACGAATTTATTTACCACGAAATGATTGTACACGTGCCGATGGCGGTGAATCCCGGCATAAAAAACGTACTGGTGATCGGCGGCGGCGACGGCGGTACAATCCGGGAACTGACCCGGTACCATTCGATTGCAAGGATCGATCTGGCGGAATTGGACGAACACGTTATGGAGGTCAGCCGCAGGTATTTCCCCCGCATATCCCAAAACCTTTCCGACCCCCGCGTTTCCTTTTATTTTGAAGACGGGTTAAAATTTATCCGCGATAAGGAAAAGGAATACGACCTGATTCTTGTGGATTCCACCGACCCGTCCGGCCCGGGCGAAGGGCTGTTTACCAAAGAATTTTACGGCAGCTGCTGCAATGCGCTGAAAGAAAACGGCATTCTGGTAAATCAGCAGGAATGTGCATATTACACGGATTATTCCAAATTCATGAAACGGGCGTATCAGCGCATGAGGGAAATCTTTCCGGTCTGCCGGATTTATCAGGCACAGATTCCTTCTTATCCTTCGGGAAATTGGGTGTTCGGCTTTGCCTCCAAGGGGCTGGACCCGGTTGCCGATTTACAGGCCGCAAAATGGAAAGCGCTCGGGCTAAAAACCCGGTACTACAATACGGACGTACATGCCGGCAGCTTTGCAATCCCGAATTACATCCGGGATATGTTACCGACACAACCTGAAAGCGCAAATTTAAAAAACGGGTGCCCCGCAAGCTGCGGGACACCCGTTGTCTATTGAACCCCCAGAATAACCTGCTCCGCGCATTTGATTCCATCCACCGCGGCGGAAATAATGCCGCCCGCGTAGCCGGCGCCTTCGCCGCATGGGAAAAGCCCCTCCGCCAATGGCGATTGGAATCTCTCTGTGCGCAGCACGCGCACCGGAGAGGAGCTTCGGGTTTCAACGGCGGTTAACAGCGCGTCCGGAAAAGAAAAGCCCTTCAGCTTCCGGTTCATCCGTAGAATCCCCTGCCGCATGGAATCGGTAATAAAATCCGGCAAGCAGTCGTCCAAGCTGCACAACGTAACGCCGGGGCGATAGGTTGGCTTTACATTCCCCAGCGCTTTGGTAGGAATCCGCTTTAAAAAATCCTCCACACGCTGCGCCGGGGCATGATAATTTTCTCCGCCGAGGCGGAAAGCTGCCGCTTCCAGCCTGCGCTGGAACGCCATACCGGCAAGCGGGTGGTCACCGCCAAAATCCTGCGGACCAACGCCGACCAGCAGCGCCGCGTTCGCGTTTTCTCCATCCCGCGCGAAATTGCTCATACCATTCGTAACAAGGCGCCCCGGTTCGCTTGCCGCGGCGACAACGCTGCCGCCCGGGCACATGCAGAAGGTATACACGCCCCTGCCGTTTTCCAAGTGCACCGCCAGCTTGTAGTCAGCCGCGCCGAGGTTCGGGTGGCCGGCAAATTTGCCGTACTGCGCATGGTCAATCAGGCTTTGCGGGTGCTCGATCCGAGCGCCGACGGAAAATGGCTTCTGCTCCATCGGTATGCCAAGGGAATCCAGCATTTCAAAAGTATCCCGCGCGCTGTGCCCCACCGCGAGAATCAGCCGGTCGGCATCCACGGTGTAGGGCGAACCGTCCTGCGGCTGCACTTCTACGCCGGCTACTTTTCCGTTTTTCAGAATAATCTTTTTTAAAACGGTATCGAAGTGCACTTCCCCGCCAAGGGAAAGAATCTTTTCGCGGATTGCCTTTACCGCAGACGGCAGCCGGTCCGTTCCGATATGCGGCTTTGCCATATACAAGATTTCCGGCGGCGCGCCTGCCGCGACAAACTCCTCCAGCACCTTGCGGGAGCGGGGGTCCTTTGTGCCGGTATTCAGCTTCCCGTCCGAAAAGGTGCCCGCCCCGCCTTCGCCGAACTGGACGTTGCACCCGGGATTCAGTTCCCCCGTTTTCCAAAAGCGCTCAACTTGTTCTTTCCGCTTCTCCACCGCGCTCCCGCGCTCAAAAACAATCGGGCGCCACCCTGCCTGTGCCAAAATCAACGCGGCAAAAAGGCCCGCAGGGCCGAAACCGACAACCACGGGCCGCAAGGCGCGCGGCTTCCCCTCAGGAAGCTGATAACGATACGGTCCGACCTGCGTTATTTTTGGGTCCTTCGGCAGGCGCTTTAAATCGCAATCCACCTCAACCGTACAGATAAAATGAACGTCGTCTTTTCTACGCGCGTCGATTGATTTTTTATACAGCTTTAAGGATTTGATCTTTTCGGGGGCGACCTTTAAACGGGCCGCCGCCTGCTTTTTTAAATCTTCCTCGCTGCCATCCAGTTTCAAATGAATTTCCGCTATACGAATCATGTTCCACCCTTATTTTTTCCGTAATGATAAAGCACAGGCGGTTCCCGCCGCCATGCCGGTGCTCCAAGCCCAATGCAGGTTAAATCCGCCGCAGTCGCCGTCAATATTTAACAGCTCGCCCGCAAGATAAAGGCCGGGGCAGACTCTGGACTGAAGGGTTTCGTCCACTTCCTTTAACGGCACCCCGCCCGCGGTTACCTGCGCGTCCTTCCACGAAAGCGTTCCGGTCACTTCAAACCGGAAGTCTTTCACGGTTTTCGCAATCGCTTTTAAGTCGTCCGTCCGGTATTCATTCGCCTGACGTGGGATACGGCGCAGAGCCGCCCGAATCACCCCGCGGCCGACAAGCTTGTTCACACAGCCGCCCAGAAGCTCCTCAGCCGGCATCAGGCCGAGGGTTTTCCGCAGCGCTTGTAGCATCGCGAACACCTCTTCCTCCGTATAATCCGGAAGAAGATCCAGGGCGATTTCAAGCTTCTTTTCCGCTTTCAGTTCTCCCGCCAAACGGGACAGTTCGAAAATGCAGATGCCGGAAAGCCCGTTTTCCGTAAACTGCACTTCTCCGCAAACGGTTTTTACGGGCTTTCCCCCGGCAAGGAGCGTTGCGCAGGCGGCGCTCCTTGCGCCCTTTAAGGGCTTTGCGCGGGCGGGATCGGTTTTCACCTGTACCAAAGCGGGGAACAATCCGGTTACGCTATGCCCCAATGATTTCAAAATCGGATAACCGTTGCCGTTGGAGCCAAGCTGCGGATACGCCTTTCCCCCGCAGGCGAAAATCAAGCGCTTTGCGGAAACGGTGCCGGACTGGGAATGAACCGTAAAAGCCGCTCCCGTTTTTTTCACAGCGGCGGCGGGAAAATCCGTAAGGGTTTTTATGCCGAGGCTTTCAAGC
>JAAYWU010000048.1 GCA_012516295.1 Clostridiales bacterium
ATTAAGCGACAACCGTACATAAAGATGTGGCGCAGCGTTTAAAATATGTCGACCCGCAGCTATACAGGCAGGTGAAGCAGGTGCTTGATATTAATAAGGCACAGCGCCATATAAGGGGCGGAATGGCGACCAAGCTAAAATACAAAAAGGGTGAATAAACTGCTGAATATTCCATGCTATTATGAAAAGGTGCTTTACACTTTCTGTAAAGCACCTTTTTCGTAAACATGAAAGCCGGCGGCCAAGCATGCAATGCGTGAAGCAGCGAATCTATTATCTGCGCATGGTAAGGATGACTTCCCTGCCCTGATACGTCGCCGCTAATCCCTCCGCGGGCGAGGAAGGCGAAAATGTGCTCGCTTTCACAAAATCATCCGGTTCCGCAATCTCAATATACGTAGAGCCAACCACGGAGCCGTTATACAAGAGCTGAACCTGAACTTGCCCCACATTCCCGTTGGAAGTAAACAAACCGTTTTGGTCAATCGTGCCAAGGCTTTCATCGGAAAGTGCCCACGAAAGGCCGCTTTCCGGCAATTTTGCAGGAGCACCCGAGCTGTCCAGCCCTTTTGCGCTCATCTGCACGACGGAACGAGGGAGAAAAGATTTATCATAGGGCGTTATATATGCCGCCGCAAAATTCCCGTCCGGCTTTGCATTGGAAAGGAAAAGCCATGTATTCGCAACACGGCGCTCCCGTCCGTCCGAAGGATGGTTTTTAATCGTCATGCTCGTATCCCCGGGGGTTCTTGTCAGGAACGTTGCGGAACCTCCGCCATCAAGGTTGCCTGCCCAGACCGCGCCCATATCCTTCATCATCTGTGCGATCTGTTCCAGCGTCATGCCGTGGGAATAGGGAGCCTTCCGGCCGTCGTTCATAACAAAGAAAACCGACTGATCCTCGCGGACGCCCACCGCCAGCCGGGGTGCACGCGTATCGCTTTTGTCCGGATTTACAATCTTTCCGTTCTCTACAAGAATGCTGTGAATGCCCAGCGCCTGCTGAATTTGGCCTTTATTGGCTTCATAGGTTTGACGGTCGCCGTAAATCGGCGTGCCGTCCTTTTTTATGCCGAAAAATTTCCACCATGTCCGAACGGGAGCATATTGATGGATTTCCTTCCCATCCTTCACGACCACGCCCCAGGGGTCCCCCGTCCGCATATTGTACATATCGCCGTTGACCGCCGCGACAACGCGTTTTCCGTTTCTGATCGCGGCGTTTGCCTGTTCCCTTACCGTCGCAAGGCCAATTTTGCTGCCGTCATTCGGCGTTCCCACCGCAAGGGAGATATCAAGCTCCTTGGGTTTGAATTCCAGGGCAAAACACGCCTGCCGACTCCCATCGCTGCTTATATAAGAAAATTCCTTCTGCGTAAGCCCCGGCGCAATCGTTGTTTTCACTTCATTGACCACGGAAGCCGCCATCGACGTGGATATATCGGGCGCACCAAGGGCTTTCGCGGGAACGGCAGCCGTAATCTGCACCGCCGCCAGGCAAGCGGCAGCTGCACAGAAAATTGTCTTTTTCATTTTACGCCATGTTCCTTTTTTCATAAAATCTCCTGATCCCTCCAAATAATAGATTCCAATTGTTCTAACAGAAAGTATTATAATACAATATTTCCCTGATTCTGTTAAATACGTATTAACAGTGAAGAAAAAAGGGATATATCTCCTGTATGATGCTTATTGCGGCTTTTGAAAACAGGAACAAAGGCATATCCGCTAGGACGGACCGAATATCCCGGAAAGGACAGCTTTGTATATTTCCTGCAAGACTTGCATTGGTACATTTTCTACAGGCAAAAACGCATAATTTCACAATCCTGTCAAATATTAGATGTGACAATTTATCTTCAGAGGGTGAAATCATGGGAAACAGCGAAAACACAAACGGTGCACAGGGAAAGATTAAATTCACCAAACAGATTCAGGAAAATATCCGACAAATAAAAAACGAATTTGCAAAGGACCAAACGCTGGTTTTGCGAAGGCTGGAAAATCCCGACGTTGGCGAAAGCTACATTGTCTATATCGACGGCATGGTAAATAATCGATTAATAAACCAGGACGTTATCCGGCCATTCCTGGAATTCCACCCGGAGCCGCATGAGCCCGTAACGCTCGACGTAATCCAGAATCAGGTAATGCTGTCCAACAGCGTGGAACGGACTTCCGATCATGACAAACTGATTCAGGCAATTGTTTACGGGGACACTCTTTTGCTGATAGACGGCATTGAAGAGGCATTAATACTTAATACGAAAGGCTGGACAAGCCGTTCTATCTCGGAACCGGAAAACGAGAAGGTTTTACGCGGCCCCCGCGAAGGCTTTACGGAATCGATTATGACCAATCTTTCGCTGATCCGGCGCAGGATCCGTACATCCGACCTGAAAATGGAATTCGAAACATTCGGTACAAGGACCAATACAAAAGCCTGTATCTGCTATTTGGACTCCGTTGTAAATAAAGATGTGCTGGACGAGTTAAAAAAGAGAATCCATATGTTTTCAATTGACGGTACTCTCGATTCAAATTACATCAATGAGTTTATAAAGGATTCGCCTTATTCCCCATTTAAAACAGTCGGCACCTCCGAAAAACCGGACGCGGTCGCGGCGAAAATTCTGGAGGGCAGGGTTGCGCTCTTTGTTGACGGATCACCCAGCGTAATTACGGTTCCCTATCTATTCGTGGAAAACTTTCAAAGCGATGAGGACTATTATCTGAACTATTATTTTGCCTCCATAAACCGCATACTCCGCTATCTGGCCTTTATTCTGGCTATCAGTATTCCCGCCGTTTACGTAGCCCTTACCACCTTCCATCACGAAATGCTTCCCCTTGCTTTAACAATGAGTATCTCAAAGGCCCGTCAGGGAGTGCCGTTCCCAACGGCGATCGAAATGACTATCATGCTGGTCGTATTTGAAATGCTGCGGGAATCCGGTGCAAGAATGCCGGGTTCCATGGGGCAGGCGCTGAGTATTGTGGGCGCGCTGGTAATGGGACAGGCGGCCGTTTCCGCAAAAATCGTCAGCGCGCCAATGATCATTATTGTTGCAGTCGCCGGAATATGCGGCGTTATGTCGCCTCGTATAAAAGGCGCCACAATCCTTCTCCGTTTTATATTTCTGGTAATGGCCTCTTTTTTCGGCTTATATGGATTTATGTTTGCGGTACTTGCTTTGATGATTCATCTTTACAGCATAAGCTCTTTCGGAGTACCGATTATGAACAGCAGCTACACAAACACGCGTCAGGACAAAAAGGACATTATGGTCAGAGCCCCATGGTGGTTTATGAAAAAAAGGCCAAAGTATCTTTCTGAAAACGCCGTAAGACAAAAATCTACAAGGAGCACTAAATGAAAACAGCAAAACGTCTTTGTATCCTCATACTGGTCATGAATATGATGCTTCTAAGCGGCTGCTGGAATTACCATGAGCTGGAGGATATGTCCCTTGTGACCGGAGTTGCCATTGATAAGGGAATAAACGGAGATACCTATCACCTCACCTTTGAGTTTGTCGATCTGACCGGCGATCAAATAAAGTCCAAGCTCGTTGAATCCGACGGAAATACGATTTATGACTGCATCCGGAATGTTACCGGTAAAGGAGAAAAAAAGCTAAATTTCACCGAATGTAAAGTAATCATAATCAGCCAGGATTTGGCCTCCCAGGGGATATCCCCTAGTCTGGCCTGGTATATCCGCGACCATGAGCCCAGAATGAACTTAAATTTAATAATCTCAAAAGAAAAAACAGCAAATGAAATTTTACAGGAAAAGCCGATAACGGACGAGTTGATTTCTTTGGAAATCTGGAAAGCATTAAATAGGAATGTCACCACCCTGGGGAAAGTGCCCTGTGTGGAATTATATCAGGCCATTAACATGCTTTCCGATAACGGGATCTCGCTCATCCTTCCAACAATTAGGATTGAAAAGTTTTCCACCTCCACAGCATTGGTTCTGGACGGTACCGCCCTTTTTGAAGGCGAAAAGCTCTTTGGTTATCTTGATAGTGAAAAAACCAAATATCTGCTGTTTATTAAAAATCAAATTGACGGGGGGCTTCTGCTGTCGGATAACGATTCCGGAAACCTCTGCCTGGAAGTCGTGGAAAGCAACACAAAGCTGACGCCAAAAATCGAGAATAACGAGCCTTCGGTGGATATCAAAATCAAAATGCGCGCCATGCTGTCGGAAGATCAGTCTTCAACAGATCATAACACCTCCGATGGTATTAAAAAAGTCGAAAGGGAAGCGGAAAAGACGTTGACGAACAGTATTTCCGACCTGATTAAATCGGTTCAAAGCCAAACGACCAGCGACATTTTTGGATTTGGCACCCTGTTCTACCAGAATTATCCCGAATATTGGAAAAAAGAAAAGCTAAAATGGAAGGAGCAGTTTCCGAAATTAAAATGTACAGTAAGTGCATCCATAAAAATTGAGAACACCGAGCTCTTAAAACAAAAAATTAAAGTTGGTGGTTAAATGGATTCTTTTATTGTTTTTTTAATCTTATATACCCTCTTTATCATCTTTGACCTGGTTCCCAGCTTTAAAAAAGAAGAAAAGAAAGTCCTGTTTTTTTCAATTCCCGTCTATATTCTGACATTTATCCTGGATACGATGTTCAGCTTTGGTTCAAACCTGATAAATCCGAATCAGGCTATCACGGATTTTATTTCTTCTGTTTTTCATATTTCATGAGGTATCGCCATGACAAAACAAACAATTACAGAAAAACAGCTTCGGAGCCTCCTGTGCGTATTTTGGGGCGGAAGCCTGATGGTAACCACCTCCAGTTCAGATGTGAAACAGGATTTCTGGATTTCCATGCTGATTGCGAGCGTGCTGATCATCCCGCTTTTCCTGGTCTATACAAGGATTTTAACCCTTTATGCCAATAAAAACGTTTTTGATATACTGTGCCTCATATTCGGCAAGGTTGTTGGAAAAGTCTTATGCTTTGTTTATGTCCTTTTCACGATTCATGTCGCTGCGATTCTGATGTATATTTTTTCCTCGTTCATCCGCACGCTGAACATGCCGGAAACGCCGGAAATTGTAACGGTTGCGCTCATCTCCCTTGTTGCGATCATGTGTGTGAAAAAAGGCCCGGAGAATATTGCAAGAATGTCGAAGGTTGTCTGGGAATTCATCTTCGTGGCCATCTCTTTAACATTTGTTATCGGATTAAAAAAGATGAATTTCAACAACTTAAAACCGTTTTTGTGTGTGGATTTAAAA
>JAAYWU010000049.1 GCA_012516295.1 Clostridiales bacterium
GGGACCATCCTGCTGCTTGCGTCCGCTTTGCTGAGGAAAGAAAGCAGGCGCCTTTACCGCCATGTTGCCTTGCTTTCGGCAATTCTGCTTTTCACAGGGATTTTGTCCCATCAGGTTTTCCTTCGCGATGTGACGCGCCTTGCGGTGCTGGATGTTGGCAGCGCGGAATCGGTTGTCTTAACGCGCAACGGGCGTGCGGCGGTTTTCGGCTGCGGCGGATTTTCTTCCGACCCGATTAAAAGCTATTTACAGAGCGAAGGGGTTACCCGCCTGGACTGCATTCAACCGCTGACGCTGTCGGACGAGGAATCGAAAAACGCGGCGGAGCTGATCCGAGCATTTTCCCCGCGCAAGGTACTTATCCAAAACGATGGATTGATTAACGGCTTTTTGCAAAAAGAATTGCCGAATGCCGCGGAAGTCTCCACATTTCACTTGACCGCCCGTGTGCATTTGTGGGACAATACAGAAGTGAACGCCCAATGGAACGGGAAAGCCTGTACGGCGCATATTTCGGCAGGCGGGGTGTCCGTCCTTATTTGTCCGGAGGAGGTCAACCTTTCCGAATTGCCGCCGCAATGGCTTGACGCTGATGTTTTGGTCACCAATTCCATGCTGCCGCAAATGGAATTATTGAATCCGGTTTGCTGCGTGCTTTCTATGGATCAGGAGGACCTGTACATGGCCGGTACAAATCTGCGCGGGAAAAATCCGGTGATTACCGGCGGCGCGGGAAACATTGTTTTCGAAATACGGGAAAATCGGACCGTTAAACTGAGGAGGGAGTAATTTGCCGGAAATAACCGAAGCAGAACTGAAAAAACAAATTGAAAAATCCAACTTTTCCAGGCTGTATTTTCTGCATGGCGAAGAGAAATACCTGCTTGCCTTTTATGCGAAGAAATTAATAGCCAAGGCAGGCGGAAACGCTTTTCCGGACTTTAACCTTCAGCGGTTCGGCGATACCGCTTCCGTCGATGAAATCGCTTCCGCTGTGGAAGCTCTCCCGTTCATGGCGGAACGCAAATGCGTTGCCGTATCCGACTTGAACGTGGAAGGCCTGCGGGCACAGGAAAGCGCGAAGCTGGAAGAACTGGTGAAAAGCATACCGGATTCCACGGTGCTGGTCTTTTATCTTCCTTCTGTTGAAATCGATTATAAGGCCAATAAAAAATGGAAGAAGTTTATCGCGCTTGCTAATGAAGCGGGTGTTACGGTTCATATTGGCAAGCGTTCCACCTCGGAGCTTGAAAAGGCGTTGTGTTCCGCGGCTGCAAAACGCGGCTGTGCGCTCTCGCGGCAGAATGCGGGGCGGATCATCCGGTCCTGCGGAAATTCCATGCAGACGCTTTTTAACGAGCTGGACAAGCTGTGCGCCTACGTGCAGGAAGGGGAAATAACCGCTCAGACAATTGATCGGATCGTCGTGAAAAATTTGGAAGCGAGGGTCTATGATTTGTCTAAAGCGATTGTTTCGGCCGATTACGACAGGGCCTATAAGGTGCTGGACCTTTTGTTTCAGCAGAATGAGGAGCCGGTGTCCGTCTTAGCGGTTCTATCCTCCGCATATGTCGACATGTACCGCGTCCGGGTGTCCGTTCAAGGGGGCTTTGGCGTAATGGAACCGGCAAAGCATTTCGATTACGCCCGCAAGGAATTCCGGCTTACCAATGCGGAACGCGATGCCGGGCGGCTGACGACTTCCATGCTTCGGCAGAGCCTGCAGGCGCTTCTGAACGCCGATACCGCGCTGAAAAGCGCGCGCGGCGACCGGCGTATCGTTATGGAAAAACTGATTGCGGAGTTGTTATTCATCGCAGAAAAGGAGCGGGTGGGTTGATTAAAATCAAGGAAGCGGTCATTGTCGAGGGAAAGTATGATAAAATCAAGCTGTCTTCGATTATCGACGGCCTGATTATTGAAACGAACGGCTTTCAGATTTTTAAAAATAAAAAACAGCTGAATATGATCCGCCGCCTTGCGGATACGCGCGGCCTTTTGATTTTAACCGACAGCGACTCCGCGGGCTTTTTGATCCGCAACTATCTGTCGGGAGCGGTCAGCCCGGAGAAGATCAAGCATGCTTACATTCCCGATATCCTCGGCAAGGAAAAGCGGAAGGTAAAACCCTCCCAGGAGGGAAAGCTCGGGGTAGAGGGTGTACCCGCCCAAGTAATTGTCGACGCTTTGCGGCGCGCCGGGGTCACCTGCGATACGGATGAAAAGCCGGCGGGACGCAAAATTACAAAGATGGATCTGTATCTTGCGGGACTTTCCGGCGGGGAAAACAGTGCGCAAAGGCGGGCTGTTTTGCTCAAAGAGCTGAACCTGCCCGAACATCTGGCCCCAAATTCCATGCCGGGTGTATTGAACAGTATCCTCACGTATGATGCGTTTTGCGGCCTGATCGACAAACTTTTTAAAAATTTATAAAATAGGGTTGACATGATCCTATTGATGATGATATAATACTTCTTGCTGAGTCGCGCGAGTGCTGGAATTGGCAGACAGGCACGTTTGAGGGGCGTGTGTTGTATGACGTATGGGTTCAAGTCCCATCTCGCGCACCAAATA
>JAAYWU010000050.1 GCA_012516295.1 Clostridiales bacterium
TATTTACAGTTTACACATTTTCCTGCATATGTCAATCTTTTTTCAGCGGAATAGCCATAGAAAATTTTTGCAGCATCCGCTTTGTTCCGGCATGTAATCCCTTGCGGGAAATACGCGCCCGCCGCCTGCTGCATTCGAGCGGATTCCGCTGCTTCGATGGTATATTTGCCTTCATAGCACATTTTTATGCGTTTTTCAGAAAGGCTGTTTTATATAAGTTCCTACCGCACTTCAAGCCGGCTTTCAAAGTTGCCAAGAATCATGTTCGGCGAAACGACAAAGGCGAAAACCTTCGGGTCCTCCTGAAAAAGCAATCTTTTCAGGTACTGCCACTCATATTTGTTGATGACCGTCATATGGACCAGTTGACCGTGCTGGGTAAATTCGCCCCAGCCGTTCCAGCTGGTTACTCCCCTGCCCGTAAACTCCGTCAGCTTTTTGCCAAGCTCCGGGTTTTTGGAGACAATGAACACCGTAAGCTTGATGTTTTGATCGTGCACCTGATCCATTACGACGGTCGCAATGAAGGAAAAGATAAGCGAATACGCCGCTGTTTCCAGATCGAGCTTCACCGCCGCAAAGAGATAGACAAAGGTGTTTATAAAGAGAGAAATCCGCCCGACGCTGAAACTCGGGTACTTCTTGGAGCAAATCATTCCGACAACGTCCGCCCCGCCGCCGGAGCCGCCTTCCCTTAGCGACAGCCCTACACCATAGCCGCAGACGGCCCCGCCGATCAGGCAGTTGAGCAAAGCGTCGGAAAACAAAGGCTTCGGCGGGGCCGGAAGCACCGTCATCAGGAAGGATTGGACGCATACGGCAATCATCGTGCGGATAATAAATTTGCGCCCCAAGACTTTCAAACCCATATAGATCAACGGTATGTTCATCAGCCAGGTGATAATCCCCACAATGTCAATCTGCGTGGGTACGGGAATGCCGCATACGTCGGCGATCACCCATTTCATTATCTGCGCAACCCCGGTGAAGCCCCCGCTGTAAAGCCCCGCGGGAACCAGAAAGAACCGGTAAGAAATCGAAAACAAGACGACGCCGAGCAGGATATACACCATATGTAACCATTCGTTATGGTTCTCTTCTTTTTTCATAGCATTTTCGTCAGCCTTTTCGAAGCCCTGCCTGTAAAAATTCCCGGGGCAAAACGGCACCCGCCGGTGAAATCAACCGAAACCATTCCTTTTACAAACAGGCGAATATTCAGGGTATCCTTGCGGCAAATCCGGAACGGTGATTAGTATTCCAATTTCCACATGTACCTTCTCATGGTGAGCGGATGGCTGCGGACAATCGCGATTTGCTCCGCGTAGACACGCATTACGGCGCTCAGGATCATCGGATTAAAATACTCGGCCACAGCCGCCGGGAGCGAATCAATCCCGTAATCTTTTCCGTCCACAATGGTTGCCTTCGCTTGGAAGCGATGCAGGAAATCCATTGCGCGCGCATCCAGGGCGCGTGTGCGGCCGCTGTTCATCAGCAGGATGAACGGAACATCCTTATCCACAATTTCAAACGGGCCATGGAAGAATTCCCCGTCGTGGAAGCAGCCGGAATTGATCCACTGCATCTCCATCATCAGGCACAATGAGAACGTGTAGGCAACGCATTGCGTTGCGCCGGAACTCATCACATATACGACCGGCGCGTCCTTGTACTCCTGCGCAAACTTCTTTGCCGCGGGAAGCACAAAGGAAACCGCGTTTTCGATCATGTCATAAATCTTGCCAAAAGCCGTCTGCATATCCTCGTAATGCTCATACCCCTCATACTGATTTAAAATCTCTACGGAGAGGTCGAGGACATTTACCATCTTTTCCAGCTTCGCCGCGTAGTTTTTCTCAAAGCCGTGCACAATCACATAGTGCGCGTTCTGTGCAAGGGGGGAATCCTCCTTGTGCGTTACCGCTATGACCTTCGCGCCCTTTTCCATCGCCAGTTTGGACGCCGCAACGGTTTCCGGCGTGTTTCCGCCGAGGGAGCAGGTAATTACAATCGCGGTGCTGTCCACGCCAACCGGTGTTGCGTGCACAAATTCATTGGCTGTGAAATGACCCGTGCGAAGCATTTTTGCGTTTTGCTCAAGAAAGTACTTTCCGGGATAAAGCTCTGCCTTCGATGCGCCACAGCCTACATAATACACCGACTTGATACCCGGAACCTCTTTCTTAATTTCTGATACAATTTTTTTTACTTCCATATCGATCCCTCTTTGTATTTTTTGATCCGCTCTTCCGGCGGATGACATAACGTATTATTATGTTATAACCATTATAATACAACTAATAATACATGTCAAATATATTTGCAATTTTTTCTCTCATTTCCCTTATCCAAAAGCAAAATAGCGTCGGCAATCGAGTCGATCGCAACGTCGGCCCTGCTGCGGTCAAACGGGAACCGGTTATCAACCAGCGCAGCCACAAACGCTCCCGCCCGGTGCGCCGCTTCGATTCCAACCGTCGAATCCTCTATGACCAGACACTCTTTCGGGGATACGCCCAGCCTTTTCGCGGTTTCAAGGTATACTTCCGGATACGGCTTGGGCCTGGCGCAGTCCTCTCCGCTGATGACAGCGTCCATACTGTCAAAGACGCCCACTTCTTTCAGGATGGCTTTCACCTTTGCATATTCCGTCGAGGAGGCCACGGCCGTGCGGATGCCGTTTCTGCGGGCATAGGCAAGCACCTCCTTAACAGCCGGACGAAAGAGCTTTCCATAGTCGGTTTTCCCGCCGTAGCGCGGAATCCAGCAAAAGCGGAATTCTTCTTTCATTTCTTCCGCGCTCTTACCGGACCCGGAAAGGCTTGCGATGAGGTCCCAAGTCTCTTTTGAGCCTCTCCCCACAAGAACATCCAAATCCTTCTCCTTTACCGAGGAATTGTACTGCCGGATATATTGGAGAACGCGCTGCTGATTCATCGGCTCCGTATCCACGATTACGCCGTCCATATCAAAAATAACAGCTTTCATCATCAGCCCTTCACCGCTCCGGCGGTAAGCCCGCGCACAAACTGCTTGGACATGCAGAAGAACAGGATAATTAACGGCAACGACGCAATAATCAAACCGGCCAGCGTTGTCGTATAGTCAACCTTCAGGTCGCCTTTAAAGGTCATAAGGCCGATCGGAATTGTCTGTATCGCTTTATTGTTCAGGAATACGTTCGCAAAGAGGAACTCATTCCAAACAAAATTCAAGTTCACGATTGCACAGGACGCAAAGATCGGTTTACTGATCGGAACGATGATCTTTGTGAAAATCTGGAAGCTGTTATACCCGTCCACAATCGCGGCCTCTTCCAATTCCACCGGAATCGACAGGAAATACGAGCGCATCAGGAACACGGTGAACGGAATGCGGAACGCAATATAGGGCAGAATAACCGCAAAATAAGTATCGTAAATTCCCAGCGTTTTCAGTATCTTGTACAGCGGTACCAGCGCCACCTGTTCGGAAAGCGCCATTCCCCCCAGAACAATCACGAAAATGATTCCGGCCCCTTTGGCTTTGAACCTGGTAAGCCCGTAAGCGAGGAACGAAGACAGGATAAGAATCGCGCAGAGCGAGACCGTGCTGACCAGGACCGAGTTGCCAAAATACCTGTACAGGCCGAGGTTCCATGCTTTCACATAGTTGTCAAACCTCCATACCTGCGGCAGGGCAAGGGAATTTCGGAAAAGCTCCAGATTGGTCTTTAACGAGTTAAGGATAATCCAAAGAAGGGGCGCGAAAATGATGGCGCACAGGAGAATGCAGAGCAGATTGAGGAGAATTTTGGATGTTTTATAACTATTTGTTTTCATGTTTCTTTTTCCTCCTTCAATCCTTTCCGGAATTTGTGACTTTCAACTGCAGCACAGAAAGCCCAACGGTGATTACAAAGATGAATACGCCGGTAACGGCCGCCATCCCGAGGTCGTCGTGCAGGAAAGCCTGCTGGTACAGGAACAGACCGAGAACCTGGGTGCTGTTTCCGGGCCCGCCGCTTGTTGTGGAGTAAACCTCCGTATACAGCTTAAACGCGCCGATGACCGTTATGATGGAGCACACCAGAAGCTGTTCCTTCGCCTGGGGAATCAGAATGCTGATCGCCCTTCTCACCGGGCCAGCCCCGTCGATTGCGGCTGCTTCGGAATATTCCTCCGGAACATTCTGAAAGGCCACGCACATCAGAAGGGCAATATAGCCCGTAAACTGCCATTGGCTCATGGCAATGATGCAGTAGATTGCAAGCTTGGAATCGCCCAGCCACGCTTTTCCGGGCAAGTGCAAAGCCTTGAGAAGCGCGTTCAAAAAGCCGACATTCGGGTCATAAATGAACGTAAACATTAAGCCAACCGCCACCAGCGAAATCAGCGACGGCATGAAATAGATATTGCGGTAGATGCTTTTTAATTTTTTTGCAATGGCGGTGCCTTCAATAATCAACGCCAAAATTGTTCCGACCCCCACCTGTACAATCAATGAAATAATGCAGTACAACCCGTTATTCTTGAGCATGATGGGAAAGGCTTCGTCCATAAAAAACCGACGGTAATTATCCAGCCCGACAAAGGCCGCGCCCGCAGAATAGGAAGAAAGCCGGAAAAAACTGTATCCTATATTCATGAAAACCGGGATATAGACAAAGAAAAGAACCATAATGAGCCCGGGAAGCATGTAGAGATACGGAACACATTTTCTTGTTTTCAAATCCTTCACCTGCTTTTTTGAAATACGGGCAGGTCTCCTTTTGAAAGCCTGCCCGCAGTTTTTTATTTCAGGGGATTCGCTACGAGTACTATTTTTAACGACACACATACTTCACGCCGGGAACATGCCCGAAACGGTATCCTGGAAGCCTGTGCTTACTCGCCCGTTTGTCCCGATTTCACCAGTGTCTGTGCTTCTTTTGCCTTCGCCTGAATCTTCTTCATTGCTTCCTCCGGCGAGACGGTACCGTTGGTAAGCATGGACACTTCTTCCTGATATTCCTTGGATACGGTAGAATACAGCGCATTGTCAAGCCACTCGCTCATCTGCTTGGCTTCGCTTACAACTTTATACCCATCGATTAAAGACTGGTCCGTCAGCCCGTTTGTGGTATCCTTGGCGGCATTGAACCAACCGATCTTCTGGCATTGTTCGGTACCCACTTCTTTTCCGAGGAACCACTTCAGGAAGTCCACGCATTCCTGCGGATACTTGGTCTTGGAGGAAATAACGAATCCTTCGGGGGCGCCGGTCAGAATTTCCTGATTGCCCTTCGCGCCGGGAACCTCCGGGAATTTAAACATACCGAATTTCAAATCCGGGCCGTCGGTCTTGATATACGGGATTTCGATCAGCTCGCCGTAGTAAATGGCCGCCTGTCCCATGGCAAACATGGATCTTGCCATATCCGGCTTTACGCCGTCCGGGTTCTCCGTCATGTACGGAAGGAGCTTCTGATAAGACTTCATGGCCTGCACATAGCCGGGATCCGTGAAGCTTCCGGTGGTGGGTTCATAGTCTTTTTCCCGGACGCTGTCGGGAACGTAAATCTGGTTCAAAGTTCCGATGTAATGAAGTCCCGCCCAGGGCTCCGAATTGCCGTATGCGATCGGCGTTATTCCGGCCGCTTTCAGCTTCGCACACGCGGCGAGCAGGTCATCGAAGGTTTTCGGGGCTTCAATGCCGTTCTTCTCGAAGATCTCCGTATTATAGAAGAACTGCTTGCTGTCAAGACGGAACGGAATGCCGTATATCATGCCGTCTTTCGTCGTATAAATGCTCATCTGATTTTCAAGAAGTGAATTCTTCCACTCCGGGTCCTTATCCATATAGGGCGTCAGGTCCAGAATCAAATTCTCGCGGATAAACCGCTCTGTGAAGTCGCCCGCCCAGCTGAAGAAGATATCCGGGGTATCGTCGCCGCCCACGACGACCTTGATCTTTTCCTTGTAGTCCTGGTTCTGCGCGCTCATGATGTCGAACTTGATGTCCGGATGCGCTTTTTCATACTCGTGCAGTTTGCTCTCAATGAAGCTGTTGTAAGGCTCGTCCGGGAAACGGTGGAAGAACTTGATTACCTTCTGCCCTCCCGTGGCAGCCGAACCCGCGGAGCTTCCGCCGGCCGATGCGCTTCCGGATTCCGAATTTCCGGCACACCCGGCAAAGGAAAATGCCATCACGCATGCCATCGTAAAGCCGACTACTCTTTTCAGTATTCCTCTTTTCATACAAACTTCTCCTTTCAGATTCTCCTTTTGAAGATTCTTTATTCTTACACGCTTTCCTTTCTCATGACCTTTCTATCCTCTTCCGTCAGTTCAACCTGTTTTCCATAGCCGAAAGA
>JAAYWU010000051.1 GCA_012516295.1 Clostridiales bacterium
CCGGGACTGCGCCGGGATCCTTTTCGGAAGCTTTACAAAATGCGAGGCGGAAAACCCGGAACGCTCGCTGGCGCTGGAACAGATTTTCGAGGAGCTGATTGTCCCCGAGCACAAGCCCGCCATCATGAACCTGGCCTGCGGCCACGGCATGCCGTCCATGTCCCTTCCGCTTGGGAAAACCGTCGAAATAAACTCGATTTCCTGCAAAATTAACGTATTGGACTGATTTTATGAAATTGAGGAATTTACGCGATTACGCAGAAAATGAAATCAACAATAGCAACGCGAAGGTTTCTTTGCTCGTTCACGATTTTACCCGCAACGAAACCCTTCTGTCCTTTTACGCCGAACAGAAAGTTGTTGCCGCCAGCACGATTAAAACGCTGATTCTGCTTGCCGCGCTGGATAAGGTTCAAAAGGGCGAACTGGAGCTGAACCAGATGGTCATAGTCCCCGCCCGGGAAATTCTGGCGGACACCCGCGTGTTTGACCGGGATGTACGGGAATACCGCCTGGAAGAGCTTCTGACATGGATGATTATTACCAGCGACAACACCGCCACAAATGTGCTGATTGACCTGCTCGGCATGGACACCGTCAACGCATACTGCCGGAAGCTGAAGCTGGAATCCACGGTGCTGGAGCGCAGAATGCTCGACTGGGGTGCAGTCGAACAAGGGCGCAACAATTACACCAGCGCCATAAACCAGCTCACCGTCTTTGCCGCCCTGCACCGCAGGACGATTCTGACCCCGAAGCTCTGCGACCGGGCGCTCGGCATTTTAAAGCGCCAGCGCGATTACAGCCTGGCGTTCCGGTATATTGCGGACGAATCGCTGACCGCCGCGCACAAAACCGGCGGGCTGGATCGCCTGAACCACGATTCGGGTTTGTTTTACCTTGACGGCAATGTGTATTATTTCGGCTGCTTTGTTTCCGAATCCATGGACGACACGAAGGAAAACCCCGCTTCCAAAAAGCTGATCGGACGGCTTTCCCGTGAAGTCTACGAATATTTCAAAGGGGTTTGAAATGGAATCCGCATTGATAAAGGCTCCGATTGCGCCGCTGATGAAGGCGCCGCATGAAAGCGAACGCGCCGACGAAGCGCTCTGCGGCATGGCTGTGGAAATTCTGGAGCGATGCGGCGCGTGGGTTCGCGTGCGCACGCATTACCGGTACGAGGGCTGGGTAAACGAAAAGCACCTTTGCTTTGACCGCTGTCAGGTGCGGCAATGGGCGAACGCCCCGAAGGCGGTGGTCCTGCAAGCCTGGGCGGACGTTCTGGACGCACCGAAGGTACAGGGGCGCCTTGTCGGCGAAGTCCCGCGCGGCGGCCTGTTAAGCCCCGTCGGCGAAGCACAGGACGGCTGGCAGAAGGTGCGCTTCTGCGACGGGCGCGAAGGCTACCTTTGGGGCGCGTTTCTGGGGGAATACCGCACCGCATGGCAGAAAAAAGAGGAACCGGCCCTGCGCAAAGCGTTTACGGACACCGCGCGCTCCTACCTTGGCGTCCAGTACCGCTGGGGCGGAAAAAGCCCGCTGGGCATCGACTGCAGCGGGCTCTGTTCCATGGCCTATCTTTTAAACGGGGTCATCATCTACCGGGACGCGCACATCCAGCCGGGTTTTCCCATACATGAAATCGGCTTCGATGAAATCAAGGAAGGAGACCTTCTGTATTTTCCCGGCCATGTCGCCATGTACCTTGGGGACAAAAGGTATATCCACGCTACCGCGGGCAACAACTGCCACGGCGTGGTAATCAACAGCCTTGACCCACTAGCGCCCGATTTCCGCGCGGATTTGCCCGGGAAGCTGACCTGCTGCGGCAGTATCTTTTACAGATAACACATGATTGAAAGCTGAATAAGAAACATAAAAGCACCGTACACCGCATAGGGATTGTACGAGGCTTTTTTCATTCTTTTATGGAGTTGTGCGTTTTTTCGCGTCGCTGGAAAACATCTTTTGCAAGGTTTTCGGGTCGGCGACGCCGGTTGTCGGCATACCGTTGAGCAGCTGGAAGTCTTTGACGCTCTGTTCCGTTCCTTCCGCAAATTCACCGGTCGGCTTCACGAACATATACCCCAGTTCCTGCAGGCGTTCCTGCATTTTCAGGACATCGTCGTTCTTGTCGCCCTTTTTCAGCGTGATCGACATGTCCATCGGTCCGGAGGTGCCGCCCGTTGTGGAGGAAGCGGAGGACGTGCCGGGGGCGTTCGTGCCCTCCGTAAGCTGCGGATAGACTTTCCCGGCGATAAAGGTAACCGCATCCACCATTCCCCCGCCCTGCAGGAGCATCAGGTTTGGATTCATTTCAAAGACCTTGCCCGATTTCACGGCGTCCAGCTTCTGGTATTCCGCGGACGCCTCCAGCTTCGCCTTCACGCCGGTCGGGCAGAATATGTACTGCGGATTCGCAATCAGCAGTTCGCTCACGGGCATTTTATTTCCGGTTCCGCCCGAAGCGGCATTAATCAAACCCGCCGATTCAATGAGCTTTCCCTGCAAGGTGTCGCCGGTAACCACCCCGCCGTCCGCATCAAACAGGTAGGCCACCGTAATCGGCTTGTTGCTGTGCGGGATAATCCGGCTGATATCGTCAATCGTCAGAAAAATACTCTGGGATGTTTTCTGTCCCTTTTCATACCCGGTTTTCGCGCCTTTCAGCGCCGAACCCACTTCTGAGTAAAGGCGGTCAAGGTCTTCCCGGCTGGTGGCTGCGCGGATGGTCAAAACGGTAATGCCCGCTTTGTTCATCGCCTCCATCTGGGCCTCGGAGGGCTTTTCGTCGGTGAGCACCAAATCGGCTCCCAAATTCTTAATCTTCTGCGCCTCATCCAGCGTTACGTTCGGCAGAACCGACAGATCGCTCTGGGTACATTCCGCGCTCTTCGCCTTTAAGGAAATCTCGTAATCCATCGCGAGTATCACGTCCGCAAGATTGGGCGAAAGCACCGCAACGCCGGAGGGTTCCTGATGGATTGTTACGTCCCCGATTTTAACAGGGAAATCCTTTTCCCCCGCGCCGGAAGAAATATCGTTTTTTGATCCGCATGCAGTCAACGCACCCGCGGCAAGTATCACGCTCAGAAAAAACGCTGTCAATTTTTTCAGCATATTTCGCTCCTTTCTGCAGCGGCTACGCAAGCCCCTGCCCACGGCGGACGCGCGCTTCCGCGTCCCTGATAAACTGCCTTGCGCAGCGTGGCGAACGCCCGCCGCGCGTGGTTGCCCACCGTTCCGCGTAATATTCCAGTTCTTCTTTCTCGATATCCAGCTTTCTTTGTTTCGCAAGCTGGCGGACAATTTCCAGATAATGCTCCTTATCCGGCAGGGTAAAGCCGATGGAAAGGCCGAACCGGTCGGCCAGCGAAAGGCTTTCCTGCATGGAGTCCCCCCGGTGCACGTCGTCGCCGTCGCGGTCGGAAAAGGTTTCACGAATCAGATGGCGGCGGTTGGAAGTCGCGTAAATCAGCGTGTTTTCCGGCCGGGCGGCAAGGCCCCCCTCCAAAACCGCTTTCAGTGCGGCATAGGTGTCGTTCTGCTTGGAGAAGGACAGATCGTCAATAAAAATAATGAATTTCATCGGAATTGCGGCAATCTGATCGACCAAAAGCGGAAAATCCATCAGATATTCCTTCGGCATTTCGATCATGCGCAACCCCTTGGAAGAATACTCGTTTAAAAGCGCCTTTACGGTGGAGGATTTCCCCGTTCCGCGGTCGCCGTACAGCAGGCAGTTATTCGCGGGAAGGCCCTCCAGAAAAGACAGGGTATTGTTGATCGCCAGACCGCGCTGCAGCTCATAGCCCTTTAAATCGGCAAGCGTGGTTTTGTCCGGATAGGCGACCGGCTCAATTCTTTTATCGCGCCAGATGAACGCGTGGTAACGCGCATACATCCCGCAGCCGTTTTGCCGGTAATATTCCGTCATTTTGCGGATGCATTCTTTTAAATCGCCCTTGAGCGCGCCCACCGGTTCCCCGGTTTTCCACCGCGGCAGCGCGAGGGCTTCCGCCTGTTGCCCGAACCGGCAGCCCGTTATAATTTCCTGCGGTGTAAGGGCGGAAATCTCGAGGATAATTTGTAAATCGCGCTCCACCGCTTCCATCATCGTCGGCGGAAAGTCCGTCTGCCCCGCGGCGGCGGCAAGCGAATACGCGTTTTGATCAAACAGCGCCGTTGCTGTGATGCATTCCGAGAGGTTTTCGCTGCAGCCGCGTTCGCACAGCACAGCGAAGAAATCGCCCCACGCGTTCAGGAATTCCTCCTCCGTCTTGTCGCAGGACCAGAGAAGGCGGTACAAAGCCTTGGGAACGGTGCGATTTAAAATGCCTTTATAAATGGAAAGGGACGCCATTTTCATTGCGGCCCGCTTCATCTCGTTCATATTTTGCTCCTTATGTCGTATAAGACCGCTATCTTTGTTATTTTACCCTTATCCCTGGTATTATGTCAAGTTATCAGGAGGATTTGGGTTGCGATTCGGGTGAAGATTTGCTATTATAATAAACAGAAGGAAATGAATGAGGGTTACCATGAAAATACAAAAAGCTATCCTGTTTCTCTTCGCGGCGGTGCTTGTTCTGGGCCTGTCCGCGTGCGGTAAAAAGGCGGACGCGGACGTTCTGATGCGCGAAGCAAAAACAAACGCGAACGCAATCCAGAACTGCAGCGCCACTTATGCCAGCGAACTGGTCTTTACGGCAAACGGCAAACAGAATGTTTTTAAAACAAATACAAACTGTGTGTACTGGGCAAAGCCGTTTGCAATGAAATCCACCCAAAACACACTTCTGGGCAACACGGCAAACACCAGCGTTTCTTATACCGTAACCGATGAGGACGGCGTGTGGTTTTATTCCAACACCGGAAGCGGCTGGCAGAAAACCTCGGCGGAAGGCGTGGGCACCACGCCGTTGGAACAGATTGATATCCTACGCCTGACGGACAGTATATCCAGCCGGAAATATGTACGGGAAACGGAAATCAATTCCCGTAAAGTACATAAAATCGAACTCACTTTTCAGAGCGATGTGCTCCGAAGCACGGTAGAAACGATTGTTACCGCAACGGGGATGGGCCAGGGTTCGAAAACCATTGTGCAAACCCTTCTGGAAAACGCGCCCACGGTTTACGGCTACGCCTATCTTGACGAATCCACCGGGCATATTGTCCGGCTGGAACTGGACGCTACGGAAGCAGTCAATAAAATATTCCAGTCGATTGACGGCAGCGGAATAAAAGTGAATGTATCCCGGTGCGTAACCAGCGGGGATATTACGGATATCGGCAAAGCCCCCGCCGTTTCGCTGCCCGCCGACGCCGCCACCGCGCAAACTGTGCAAGCCGCCGGTTAAGCAATCGCCGGTTTTTACTCCCTTGCGGGCCTTGCCCTGCGGCATCGCCCGGCAAGGGAGACAATAATTTAATAGTAAAATTTAATGAACTTGATATTATAAAAATCACACGCCAGAAGGTCGTCGGTTTCCGCTTCCTGCAGCAGGATATAGTTTACGCCAACGCCAAGCAGCGTGCCCGACCGGTCGACCAGCGTGTTCGTGCCGATCAGGAATTCCACGAGAACGGGCCTTCCGATCTGCGTGCGCAGGAAACCATTTAAATACTGCAGGCTATCGGCGTTGATTGTAACCGACTGGGGCGGGGTCTGGTTAAGGCCGGGGCTCATTACGCTTCCGGCCGTGGGAAGCAGAGCCGCCTGAGCGGCCGGGGACGCGGGCATTCTTTGCATCTGGCCCGTTTGTGCGCTGCCCGCCGGAACTGTTCCGCTGCCGGGAACCGATTGGGGCGCCATTCCCGGGTACTGACCGGGCGCCGCCGGAACCGCCGCTCCGCCCATTTGGGCACCGCCGATCCCGGCAGCCAGCAAGGGGGGCTGCACCCCGCTGTTACGGCTTGTGCCCGGAATCGAAGGATGGCTGCTCCCCATTTCCTTCAACTGCTGGCTGAATTGCTGCTTCTGCAGCGGATTCATATAGTTATAGCTTGCAACATCTTCTATCGTAGGAATCGTGTTCTGTATGGAAAGCCCTGTCGGCATGGCACCCTGGCATCCGGTGCAGGGCGTTTTTGAATATTCCGCATTGGAACGGTTGTTGTCCATAATATCCTCCTTTTGTCATGTGTTCGAATAAGCTTCGGTCGGGCTGTAAAAACAATGCTGATTGATCCGGTTGTAAATGACGCCCGCCCGGTTTTGGGGAAAATACGGGGGACATTGCGGACTGTACGGATTAAAGTAAAAAAGGCACGGGCCGACCGAGGAAGCCGTATTGCCGGCAAGAGCCCAATCCGTTATTTCGTATTGGATTTCATCCGGGTCCATATTCCACACGTTTTGCGCGTTGTAAGCGCCGCCTATGGTTTCTTTCATGCATGTAAACTGATCGGGCTGTTCAATGATATTGCGTACATTTCCGCCCTGGCTGATGCGGGCAAATTCCCCGTAATTCACATTTGCCCGGTTCATAACAATAGAAGCCACCGCGCGCATGCCGTTGTCCCCTTCCCCTTCGGCCTCGCATTTCAGGAGCTTCGCAAAAAGTTCTCTGGTTGTAAAGGGCATATAATCACCTATTCATAAGTTTGTTTTACTGCATAATATGTCCCCCCTGGTCGGCATGGCACAATATCCCCGTAAATCGCGGAATATTTTTATAGATTTTAAAAGCACTTGACATTTCATGGACAAATCCGTAAAATGTATAGGTACCGTCTTTCGCAGATGGATGATAGGGAAGCGTATCGAAGTGGTCATAACGGGCCTGACTCGAAATCAGGTGTACCGCAAGGTACCGTGGGTTCGAATCCCACCGCTTCCGCCAGCAGACTGAGCCTGCACGCAATTCACGC
>JAAYWU010000052.1 GCA_012516295.1 Clostridiales bacterium
ACATGATGAATAATGTGTGAATACGTAAGTACATTGCCCGCGTGACTTGCAATCAGCGATACGATTTTGAATTCAATCGGCGTCAGATGCACGTCCCTGCCGTCAACGGTGACAAGATGCCTTTCGAAATCGATGAACAGACCGCCCCTGCGGTAAACCCCGCCGGGAAGATCCTCGCCGGATTCCATTTTCATGCCATGACGGATCGCGGTGCGGATTCGGGCAAGTAATTCGGCTGTGCCGAACGGCTTTGTAATATAGTCGTCAGCGCCCGAGTCAAGCGCCTGAACCTTTGTTTTTTCATTTCCCCGTGCAGACACGATAATAATCGGAATTCCAGACCATTTCCGAACGGCTTTCAGAACTTCCATTCCGTCCATATCGGGAAGGCCTAAATTCAAGAGGATAACATCCGGACAATGTGACGAAACCATCGATAAGGCAAAAGCACCGGTTTCGGCTTTGAGCGGACGATAATTGTCGGCGGCCAGTACGGCGGCGATATGATCGCTTACGGCGGCCTCGTCCTCAACAATTAAAACTGAAGCTTTGTTCGTCATCTTATTCAGCTCCCCTCAGCGGCAGCTATATTTCCGTTCCCGCTCCATTATCGCCTGCTTTGTTTTCCTTTGCTTTTTGTGTCACGGATTTCTTTTTGCAAGCGGACTGCGGTTTGCAATCAAAATGGAGAAGGGGACAGCGGCTTTTGTCTTGGTTGTGCGGGTTAAAGCGTCCTTTAATCTGCATACCGGAACACTTGCCGTTGCATGAACCGGACCCCTGTTCAATTCTCTGATTCCAATCACTTCCCGCCAGTATCATAATTTACTAGAAAATTACGGTATTCGCATATATTATATCACAGGTTATTCAAAGAAAGAAAGAGCAAAACCATAAAGAAAGCGTTAAGAATTTCTGTCTATATTGTACAGTTGGAATAAAATGTGATTTTGGGACAAGGAAATTGGGAAAGCGGTTTCCCTTGTGGGCGCGCCATGGTATAATAAATAGCGAGAATAAAGAAAACACAGGGGGAAAATACATTGAACATTAAGCTGATTGCGCTGGATATGGACGGCACCGCGTTAACAGCGGAAAAAACCATGCTGCCGAAAACCACACGGGTTTTACGGGCCGCGGCGCAGCGCGGAATACATATCGTTCCGGTAACCGGGCGCGTACGCAATCTGATCCCCGCCCCAATTCTGGAAGTAGGCTCCATCCGGTATGCAATTACGGCAAACGGAGCAACGGTTCTGGATTTGGAAAACGACACCGTGCTTTACGAGAACCTGATGACCGAAGAACAATCCGGCCGCCTGGTAAAATACCTGATGGACTGCAATGTGCTGGTGGAAGCCTATACCGGCGGGAAATCCTATGTGCAGAGAAGCCAGCTTGACTTGGTTTCAACCTTTAAAGATTATCCGCAGCTTTATATCGATATGTTCTTGAAGAAACAGATTCCCGTGGAGGATCTTCAAGAATTTCTGAAAAAGGGGAAAAGAAGGCTGGAAAAAGTCAATGTTCCTTACTTGGAACCGGAGGTGCGGGAGAAAATTTGGAACAGACTCAGCGAAACCAATGAGTTCGCCCTGACATCTTCGTTCAACAATAACCTTGAAATCAACGGCGCGACCACGAATAAGGGGGACGCCCTTCAGCATCTTTGCGAAAGGCTGGGTATTAAAGCGGAAGAGGTTATCGCCTTTGGCGATGAAACCAATGACCTTAAGATGCTTGAATTCGCCGGATGCGGCGTCGCCATGCAAAACGGCTGCGATGCGGCAAAGAAGGTTGCCGATTTTGTAACGCTCTCGAACGAAGAGGACGGCATCCCTTATGCCTTGGAAAAGCTGGCGGGAATCAAGGCATAAGCCCGAAGGTTCGTGACACAAAGGAAGTTTTTTAAAATACACAAAAAGATGCGCCTCGATTCAGCTTGTAAAGCTGTTTCAAGGCGCATTATTCATATGGTCCTTTCCGCCGGTTCATCTGCAGGACCGGTTTGCGGCAGCCTATTTCCCGCTTTTGCGCTTCTGCATGTGGTAGGCAACTTTCAAAAGCTGTTTGTCCGGCAGGAATCTGCCGAATCCGTGGGCAAGCTTCATGGTCATTCCCGGAACGATAACCAGCTTTCCCCGGAACATTTTCCGGATGGCGTATTCGGCGACAAACCGGCTCTCCAGCCCCTTTACGCTGAATTTCACGTCGGCAACCTCGTCGAACTCCGTCCGGACAGGGCCGGGGCAGAGCGCGCAGATATGCACCCTGCTGCCCGCGCGGCGAAGCTCCTCGTAGACCGCCTGCGTCAGCCGGAGGACATACGCTTTTGTCGCGTAATAGGACGACAGAAGCGGCCCGGGCTGGAAAGCGGCGGCGGACGCGACGTTCAGGATATAGCCGGAATTCCGCGCTTTGAAATCCCGCAGGAAAAGCTTTGTCAGGATATGCACCGCCCGGATGTTCGTATCGATCATCCGGAGCTCCCTTTGCAGTTCTGTTTCGTCGAACGCGCCGAAAAGGCCAAAACCCGCGTTATTGATTAAAATATCAATATGCTCGTCCTTTACCTGTTCGTAAAGCTGGATGCACGCGGCGGCGTCGGACAAGTCGGCGCAGATGATTTTCACGTTGGTTTTTAATTCGTTCTTTACCTGCTCCAACCGTTCCAGCCGGCGCGCGACCAAAATCAGGTCGAAGCCCTGCTCGCTCAGCACAGCGGCCATGTCGCGGCCGATTCCCGAGCTGGCGCCTGTAATCAATGCTTTCATACAATCTCCTTTTTTCGGCTTCTTATTGCCCGCTTTCAATACGAATTCGAAAACTTGTATTGTTCACAATTTATTCATTGTTTATTAAAATAATTTGTGCTATACTACAAAGAAAAAGAGGAAAATAGCCACGCAATACAACTATTTCAGAAGACCGTCACGCCGGATTCACCGGATGGCGGCCTTTCCGTTTTTTTGGGATTTTTACGGTGCCTGCATCTTCTGAAAATAGGCAAGGCACTTTCCAAACGCGGCCGGGATGCTGTATGTTTCCGCAAGCTCCCGCTG
>JAAYWU010000053.1 GCA_012516295.1 Clostridiales bacterium
GTCGATGCGCGGTTCGGACCCGGATGCTGCGCTTCACTATCTGGCTCGTTTGATTGTGGCCGGGGACCTGCCTTCCATCTGCCGGCGGCTGATGGTCTGTGCCTGCGAGGATGTGGGCCTTGCCTACCCGCAGATTATCCCGATTGTAAAAGCGGCGGTGGATGCCGCGATGCAGGTCGGCTTTCCGGAAGCGCGTATTCCGCTGGCCGACGCGGTGGTACTGGTATGCAATTCCCCGAAATCCAATTCGGCGTACTGCGCAATCAACGCCGCAATTGCCGATATTCAAAATGGAAGAATCGGGAATATTCCCCGACAGCTTCAAAATAAACATTATGATGGGGAAGACAACCCCAACAAAGGGCAGTTTTATAAATACCCCCACGATTATCCGGACAAATGGGTGGAACAGCAGTATCTGCCGGATGAATTGAAAGATGTTCGGTATTATGAATATGGGCAGAATAAGACGGAGCAGGCGTATCAGGCATATTGGAGCAGGATTAAAGGAAAAAATAAATGAATTTTATCTTAATTTTTTAAAATTTTTGTATTATTGTCTTGTATGTAGTGCGCCGGAGTGCTATCATGGATAAATGGGAGGCGAACGTTATGAAAAACGAAATTCTCTTTAATTTGACATACGGCATGTATGCGATTGGCGTGAAGGATGATAAGAAAGCTTCCGCCTGCATCGTAAATACGGTGGCTCAGGTTTGCAACGACCCGAATATGATAGCGGTAAGCATGAACCACAATAACTACAGCCATGAATGCATTGTGAAAAACGGCATTTTTACCGTTTCCGTTTTGTCGGAGGATACCTCCGGCGCAGTAATCGGTGCATTAGGTTTTAATTCCGGCCGCGATATCGATAAACTCAGCAATGTCCGCCATAAGATTTTGGCAGAGGGCGTCCCGGTGCTGAAAGAGAACATATGCTGCTGGCTGCTCTGCCGTGTAGTGAATAGTGTGGAAACACCTACGCATACCATCTTTATTGCGGAAATCATTGCCGGCAGCGACGAAGCGAAGGGTAAGCCCATGACGTATGATTACTATCATAAAGTCATTAAGGGCAAGGCGCCGAAAAATGCGCCGACCTATCAGGCTGAACAGCCGGAAGAAGAGCTGGATGGGAACAGTTGGGTTTGCACGGTTTGCGGTTATGTTTACAATGACCCCGATGTTCCTTTCGAGGATTTGCCGGATGATTGGACCTGTCCGATTTGCGGCGCTCCGAAGTCTGCTTTTAAACGTAAATAAAAGCCTGCTGGTTTGAATGTCCCAAAACGTTCGGAGAGTATTAAAAAGAAAACCCAAGAGGGCTTGCGGCCGGGGAAGAACAGGCAGAAAGCCCTCTTCCATGTTTTTTAAAAAGGAAGGGCAGCCTGCTTAAGCGTTGGCTGCCCTTTTTGTAATTCGAAAACTCGCTGTGCCGGGAGTTCCAAAAAGCTTTAGCGGTGACCGCAATGCGGGCGAAACCACAATCCTTCCGTTTCGGTTTCAAAGCGAAAATAGGAGGCTTCCATGAAACGAGAAGGGCTTTGGCAGGGAGGGGCGCAGCCCGCTCCCGTGTGGAACTCCTTCAGCACCGAAATGCTATCGATTTTTGCCTTGCTTCCTTTGCAGGAGAGAAGGGAACGCTGCAAGCGTAAGGAAGCCCTGAGCGCCTTGCGGCGCAGTCAGTAAGGCGGTTTTCCCGCATAGAAAGTACCCCCGGCACAGCCGGGGGTACGATTAGCGAACTGTAAATTTATAAATGGTTGTATGCTTATATTTTTCACCCGGTTTCAGGTTTTGATACGGGAAATTTGCGTGGTGCATGGAATCGGGGAAAAACTGCGTTTCCAGGCAGATCGCGTGGTGCGACAGATATTTTACGCCGCCCTTTCCCGTTTCAACGGAAATACCGTTTGCGGTATAAACCTGCATGCCCGGCATGTCGGTGAAAACGGACATTACCCGGCCGCTCGCCTGGTCGTAAAGCTCGCCGGCTTTCTTCATCCCGTCCCCGCCTTTCAGCACGAAATTATGGTCGTAGCCACCGCAGCTTTTTAACAAGCTGTCGTTTGCCCGGATATCCTGCCCGATGGTTTTGGGCTTATTAAAATCATAGGCTGTACCCGCGACCGGCAGCAGCTCGCCGGTCGGAATTAAATCGGGACCGACCGCCGTGATATAATCGGCATTTATTTGCAGTTCCTGCGATAAAATATCTTTTTTGGCGTTGCCGCTGATATTGAAATACGAGTGGTTTGTAAGGTTAACCGGCGTTTCGTGGTCCGTTTTCGCGGTATATTCTATGATTAAGGCGTTATCGGTGGAAAGGGAATAGGTAACCGTAATATCAAGGTTACCGGGGAATCCGCATTCGCCGTCCTTACTGCAATAGGAAAAGGTAGCAGAAGGTGCGTCGTCGTCATGATTGCTGCATTTCAATCTCCAGACGCGGTCCTGAATCCCACCGGGGGCGCTGTGCAGAGAATTTCTGCCGTTATTGGCGGCAAGAGCATAGCGTTTGCCGTCGATTGTGAATTCCGCTCCGGCAATGCGGTTTGCAAAGCGGCCCACAACGGCGCCGAAAACGTCTCCTTTTGCCAGATAATCCTCCAGCTTGTCATGCCCCAGCACCACGTCGCCGAAATTCCCCCGTTTGTCCGGCACAAGCAATTTCACAATCCGGCAGCCGTACGTGATGATTTGCGCGGTCATTCCGCCGGTATTTTTAAGGATGTAGCTTTCAACTTCCGTGCCGTCCGGCAGAACCCCGAAAATCGATTTATCGAGACTCATTTTGTTCCCCTCTTTATATTATGGA
>JAAYWU010000004.1 GCA_012516295.1 Clostridiales bacterium
GGGAACACATCGCCCGCCCGAACCTGACGGCGTGCCAGGACGGCTGGCGGCGCCTGAACACGAACAAGGCGGCGGTTGTCAGCCGGTTTGTGCTGATTATCGTCATCCTCCTTGCGATTTTCGGTCCGGTTTTCGCAAAGCATACCTACTTCGATACCGATTATTCGCGGATTTATCAATCCCCGAGCGCTGCCTACCCCTTCGGCACCGACCAGTTCGGCCGCGACCAGTGGGCGCGTATCTGGCAGGGCACGCGGATTTCACTTTTAATCGCCTTTGCCGCCGCGTTCATCGACCTGTTTATCGGCGTAACGTTCGGCGCGGTTTCGGCTCTGTTCGGCGGCAGGGTGGACGCGATCATGCAGCGTATCATTGAAGTCCTTGTCGGCGTTCCGCAGCTGATTATCGTTATATTACTGATGATGGTCATGCCCGCCGGAATCTGGACAATCGTTCTGGCGCTTTCCATTACCGGATGGGTGAACATGGCGCGTCTGGTGCGCGCGCAGATTCTGAAGCTGAAAAACCAGGAATTTGTCCTGGCCGCCCGCGTGCTGGGTACCAGCAACCGGGATATCATCTTAAAGCACCTTATTCCGAATACCGTCGGCGTTATTGTTATCAACGCCATGTTCGACATCCCGTCGGCGATTTTCACCGAAGCGTTTTTAAGCTTTATCGGAATCGGTCTGGCGGAGCCGAACGCCTCGCTGGGGGTTCTGATCAACAACGGGTATCAGGTTTTGCAGAATTTCCCGTACCTGCTGATCTTCCCCGCTCTGGTCATTATTTTAATCATGGTTTGTTTCAGTATTCTGGGCGACGGGTTGCGCGACGCGCTTGACCCCAGAATGAGACAGTGAGGAGGGCCGCAATGAGCAGTTTATTGGAAGTAGAAAACCTGCATGTGCATATTAAGACGCAGCTTGGCGTTGTCCAGGCGGTGCGCGGCGTCAGCTTCTCGCTGGAAAAAGGGGAACCCCTCGCCATTGTGGGCGAGTCCGGTTCGGGAAAATCCATCACCGTTAAAGGAATTATGGGGCTTCTGCCGAACAACGGCAGCGTGGCCGAAGGCGTGGTCCGCATGGAAGGCCGGGAGCTTACCACGCTTCCCGAACGCGAAATGCAGAAAATCCGCGGCGAAGAAATTTCGATGATTTTCCAGGACCCGATGACCTCGCTGAGCCCGACGATGCCCGTCGGCAAGCAGATAATGGAAGTCATTCACGAGCATCATCCCGAGCTTTCCAAGGAAACGCTGAAGGAGCGGGCAATCGAGCAAATCCGCTTAGTCGGCCTTTCCAATCCGGAAACCCGCTTCGGGCAGTACCCCCATCAGCTTTCCGGCGGCATGCGCCAGCGCGTGATTATTGCAATCGCGCTTGCGTGCAACCCGAAAATCCTGATTGCGGACGAACCCACCACCGCGCTGGATGTTACCATTCAGGCGCAGATTCTGGATTTAATGAAAGAGCTGCAGGGGAAAATCGATACATCTATTATCCTGATTACCCATAATCTGGGCGTGGTTGCGAATATTGCAGACCGCGTGGCCGTTATGTACGGCGGCAGGCTGGTGGAAACCGGCGGCCTGCGCGACCTGTTTTACGAAACCGCACATCCCTATACAAAGGGCCTGCTGGCTTCCATTCCGAAGCTGCACGAGCACAACCAGCAGCTCTTTTCCATTCCGGGCACGCCGCCCGACCTGATGGACCCGCCGAAGGGCTGTCCGTTTGCCGCCCGCTGCCCGCATACAATGAAGGTGTGTCAGGAATATATGCCGGAATACACCAACCTTTCCGGCACCCACAAAGCCGCGTGCTGGCTTTTGGACGAACGCGCGAAAAAGCAGGGAAAGGACGGTGCGGACAATGCCTGAGGAGAAAGTCATTTTACAGGTAAAAAACCTGAAACGGTACTTTAACGTTGGGAAAAATCAGACGCTGAAAGCGGTGGACGACGTCAGCTTTTCCATTTACAGGGGCGAGACATTCGGCCTGGTCGGGGAGTCCGGCTGCGGAAAATCCACGCTGGGCCGCACGATCATCCGGCTGTACAGCGCCACCGGCGGAACCGTTCTGTTCGACGGCGCGGACGTGTTCGGGAAAATGAGCGCCGCGCAGAGCCACGAGCTTTCCCGGCGCATGCAGATGATTTTTCAGGACCCGTACGCTTCCCTGAATCCCCGCATGAAGGTCATGGACATCATCGCAGAGGGCATCGACGCGCACCATCTGGCCAAATCGGCGCAGGAGCGCGCCCAGATGGTGGTTGACCTGCTGGAGGTTGTCGGCTTGCAGGAAGAGCATGCCAACCGCTTCCCGCACGAATTTTCCGGCGGGCAGCGCCAGCGCATCGGCATCGCCCGCGCGCTTGCGGTGAACCCGGACTTTATCATCGCCGACGAACCGATTTCCGCGCTGGATGTGTCCATTCAGGCGCAGGTAATCAACCTTTTGAAGAAACTGCAGGATGAACGGAAGCTGACGTACCTGTTCATCGCGCACGATCTTTCCATGGTAAAGTACATCAGCGACCGCGTGGGGGTTATGTACCTTGGCAGCATGACCGAGCTTGCGGAAAGCAAGGAACTGTTTGACAATCCGCTGCATCCCTATACGCAGGCCCTGCTTTCCGCCATCCCCCTTCCGGACCCGGACCTGGAGCAGTCCCGCAAGCGTGTGCCGCTGCAGGGAAGCATCCCCAGCCCGATCAACCTGCCGGAATGCTGCCACTTCTGCTCGCGCTGCCCGAAAGCGACGGAGCGGTGCCGGAAAGAAACGCCGAAGATGACCGAGGTACGGCCGGGGCATTTTGTGGCCTGCCACTTGATAAAACCCGGGCAGGAATAGCAGAATAAGGTGTGAAGGAGATATGGATATGTATTTTTCACAGGCGCTGCGGGACAGGATTCACCAGCAGTTTATGGAATCCAAAGCAACCCTGGGATCTGACGGCGAAGTGATTGTGGAACGGATGCGCGGCTGCAGCGAAGACGAGCGCACGATTCTGGAGTTTTTCTACAGCACTATGCCCGCAAGCGATATCGGGGATTATGATTTTTCCCTTTATCAGAAATTTGCGCAGTTCGGGCTGTCCGTTTGGGAGAATCCCTTTTGGGAAAGCCGGATTCCGGAAGATATTTTCTTGAATTATGTGGTTTCATACCGTATAAATAATGAAGCGATTGAGGACTGCCGCCCGCTTTTCCGAAAGGAACTGGCGGACCGCGGCCGCGGAAAAATCATGAAGGAAGCCGCGCTGGAGGTCAACATCTGGTGCGCCGAGCACGTAACCTATCAGGCGACGGACGACCGCACTGTTTCGCCGCTTACGGTGATGAAATCCTCTTACGGGCGCTGCGGCGAGGAATCCACCTTTGCGGTGACCGCCCTGCGCAGCGTCGGGATTCCGGCGCGCCAGATTTACGCGCCGCGCTGGGCGCACTGCGACGACAACCATGCGTGGGTCGAGGTCTGGTGCGACGGGGACTGGTATTTCCTCGGCGCGTGCGAGCCGGAGCCGGTTTTAAACCGGGGATGGTTTACCGAAGCCGCCGCGCGCTCCATGCTGATGACCTGCAAGGCGTTTCTGCCCTCGCAGGACGAGGAGGAGATTACCCGCGACGGCTGTACCCTCTATTTAAATGAACTCAAACGCTATGCGGAGAACCGCCGCTTTACGGTTACGGTCAAAAATCCCGAACCGCTTGCGGGCGTGACCGTCCACTTTGAGTTTCTGAACGGTTCCGAATTTTCGCCGATTGCTTCCGTAAAAACGGATGAGGCGGGCCGCGCGTCCGTAACGCTCGGTTTCGGCAGCATCCATATTCACGCGGTGAAGGACGGGCGTTTTGCCGAGGCTTTTGTCGACACGGAAGAAACGGATTCGATCGAAATCGACTTTGCCCGCGCGGTGGCCGAAGAGCCGGACGCACAGGAGGACTTCGTTTTCCGCGCGCCGAAGGACAGCTCCCGCAATTTCATTGCGCTGACAGAGGAGCAGAAGGAAAAAAGACGGACGGTCATCCACCAGGCCGACCAAAAGCGCAAGGAATACGCCGCCGGTTTCTATAATAAGGAAAAGGCGGACGCGCTTGCCGCCCGCTTTGCAGACCCGCAGAAGGTGCGGGAGCTTCTGAAATCGGCGGAGGGCAATTTCCCGGAGGTTTACGGCTTCCTGTCCATGGACTTCGGGGAGGAAAACCGCGAGCTTCAAATAAAAATGCTTTGCTCTTTAATGAAAAAGGACCTGCGCGATGTTCGCGCCGCGCTCCTCGAGGAGCATTTCCGCGAAGCGCTTCCTTACCGCGGGGATTTCCCGGAAAATGTCTTTGTTCCCTATATCCTGTGCCCGCGCGTGTATCTGGAGCAGCTTTCCGAATACCGCCGATTCCTTTCCGGGCTGTTTGACAAGCCGACGGCGGATTCCTTCCGTAAAAACCCAAAAGATGTATGGGCATATGTCAGCAAGTATCAGGTCAGCGCCGACAGGCAGAGCGAGCGCCTGATTGCAACGCCCGTATGCGTTGTACGCACCGGGCAGGGCGGGGAGATGGACCGCAGGGTGCTGTTTACCGCAATCTGCCGCACGCTCGGGATTCCGGCGCGCTTGAATCCGGTGGACATGGCGCCCCAGTATTACCGCGACGGCGCGTTCCACAATGTGCAGGAGGAAGAGGAACGCGCAGAGGAAGCGAAACTCACCCTGCTGGGGAACGGGGAAAAATGGGCTTACCTGCACAACTGGACGCTGGCTGTGCTGAAGGACGGCGAGTACCAGACGCTGGAGCTTTCCAACGCCGCATGGGAAAACGGAACGCTCACGCTGTCCCTTAATCCGGGCGCGTACCGCCTGCTGACTTCCAGCCGCACGCCGAACGGCAACCAGTTCGCGAAAAAATACTGCTTCCGGCTAAACGCGGGCGAAGCAAAAGAGCTTTCAATCGAACTGTGCAAAACAGAGGTAAGCGACCTGATTCAGGACATTCCGCTCCTGCCGTTCCAGATTTACAATGACCGCAGCGAGCCGGTTCCGGCGGATTCCGTTCTCGGCGCGGGGACCGCGCTGGTTGTCTGGCTGGAGGAAGGCCGCGAGCCCACCGAGCATATTTTAAATGAGTTTATTGAGGCGAAAGACGCGCTGAATGCCGCGGACTGCAAGCTTCTGTTCCTTATCCAGAGTTCCGCCGCGTGGAAGAACGCGACCTTTGCAAAAGCG
Source organism: Clostridiales bacterium (assembly GCA_012516295.1). Classification (GTDB taxonomy): domain Bacteria; phylum Bacillota; class Clostridia; order Oscillospirales; family Acutalibacteraceae; genus Caproiciproducens. The sequence goes on from JAAYWU010000004.1 coordinate 5,224, forward strand.
AAGGAGGCCCTTCCCGCCGCCCTGGTGCATTGTGCCGACTTTGCGGAAACCGCGGTGCCGATGGCCCGCAGGATGTTCGTAGACCCGGACAAACTTCCGCTTGCCGTTGTTTGCCGCGGCGGGCGCGGTGTGTACGCCTCCAGCGGATATAACGTGGGCATTGCCGATTTGCTTCTGAAGATTATTGATGCCGCAAATCAACAAGCCGGGTGATTTTCCTTTTTGCCCGGTCACAAAAAACGCATAACCTGTGCGGTTATGCGTTTTTTTCGCTTGGGTTTTGTCAGATTTATATTCCGTTTTGTTATAATTGACAAAGGAGCCTGCCCTTTTTGCACCTTTTACATAAAATACGTCAATAAATCGAGCGAAAAAGGGTAAATATTAATCTTGCGTTTTTGCACAAATGTGACTATTATTATATCTGTGTCCGTTGTTGAAAGCGACATTAATATATTTTTTTGGGATTTAATACAGAAAATAAAATGAATTTTTTGGAGAAACTTTTTATTTTTTTGTGTTAAATTCCTAACAATCTGCATGGGAAATGCGGAGAATACGTACACATGGGAGAAATGGTGGTAATTATGGAAATGATAGCAACGCTAATGGTCTTTCCCTTTCTTGCGGCTTTGCTGATTGCCCTTGTAAAACCGGGCAAGCTGCGGGACGGACTCATTTATTGCAGCAGCATCGTGATTGTTGCAACGGTTTTGCTGCTTTGCGTGAGTTCGCTGCAAAGCGGAGGGACGCAGTCCTATCTATTGGAAACACAGATGATCGACCGGTTTTTTATGGTTGTGGAACTCGGTCTGATGGGGCTTGTGTTTTACTATGGTATACGGTTTAAGAGATGGTATGTGCTTTTGCTGTCCGCGGCGGGGACACTTCCCGTCGTGTGGCTGGAAATTGCCGGCCTGAGCGCGGAGGGCGGGGAACACATTGTGGTGGACCACCTCACCCTGATCATGTGCCTGGTTGTCGGCATTGTCGGTGCCCTGATCTGCGTTTACGCGGTCGGGTATATAAAGGATTATCATAAGCGCCATACGCAGTGTAAAGAACGGTCCTCGTTCTTCCTCTCCATGCTGTTTGTCTTTATGGGGGCGATGTTCGGGCTGATTTTCTCGAGCAATCTCACCTGGATTTATTTCTTCTGGGAAATCACAACGCTGTGCTCGTTCCTGCTGATCGGCTACACCCAGACCGAGGAAGCGATCAACAATTCCTTCCGCGCACTCTGGATGAACCTTCTGGGCGGCATAGGCTTTTCCCTCGCAATTCTGTACAGCTCCATCGCGCTGCACATTGCGAACCTGCAGGATCTGGTCGCCATGGCGGCGGACAACTGGGCGGTTATCATTCCGGTGACCCTTCTGTCCTTTGCAGCGCTGACAAAAAGCGCGCAGATGCCGTTTTCCCGCTGGCTTCTCGGCGCAATGGTTGCGCCTACGCCGACTTCGGCGCTGTTGCACTCGGCAACCATGGTAAAAGCAGGCGTTTATCTGCTCATCCGGCTGGCGCCCGCCCTTCACGGCAACCTTGTCGGGGTGATGGTGACCTGTATCGGCGGCTTTACCTTCTTTGCGGCTTCGCTGCTCGCCATTTCGCAGAGCGATGGCAAAAAGGTTCTTGCCTATTCCACAATTTCGAATCTGGGATTGATTACCGCATGTGCAGGCGTCGGGCTGCAAGAGGCGGTCTGGGCCGCGACCCTTTTGCTGGTATTCCACGCGGTGTCCAAATCCCTTCTGTTCCTTTCCGTCGGCGCGGTGGAAAACAGCACCGGCAGCCGGAACATTGAAGATATGCACGGCCTGATCGTCCGCCTTCCGAAGCTGGCGTTCGTTATGATTGTCGGTATCTGCGGCATGTTCCTTGCCCCGTTCGGAATGCTGATTTCCAAATGGGCCGCGTTAAAGGCGTTCGTCGATTCCAAGAGCGTCTGGCTTGTCGTGTTTTTGGTTTTCGGCAGCGCGAGCACGCTGTTTTACTGGGGAAAATGGCTCGGCAAGCTGGTTGCCGTTATCCATCGCTCCGAACAGCTCAAGGACACCGTGCGCAAGAGCGAGAAGGTCTCCCTTTACACGCTTACCTTCCTCGTCATCGCGCTGGGCATCCTTTTCCCGGTATTTTCCGGCGTTTTCGTCGAGCCGTTCCTGGCACAGATGTTTAATGCTACCATCGTGGCGCTTATCAGCGGAAGCGATATCAACGCCATGCTTCTGATGCTGTGCATGATTGTAATTCTTCCGGTTACGGTGAATCTGCTTACGTTCGGCAAGGAAAATAAAATGGTCATTTCCTATATGGCGGGCGTTAACCGCGGCGATGACCGCACATTTGTCGACTCCTTCGGACAGGAAAAATCCATGTATCTTGCAAACTGGTATATGGACGAATATTTCGGCGAAAAGAAGCTTTTAAAGCCGTCGCTCGTGTTGGCTTCGGCAATCATGGTTATTCTTATGATTCTAGCGATTGGAGGCGCCATCTGACATGGGAATCCTGAAAATTGCACTCTATCTGATTCTGGCCCCGTTTATCGGCGGGCTTCTCGCCGGAATCGACCGGAAAATCGGCGCGCGGTTCCAGGGGCGCCAGGGCCCGCCGCTTCTTCAGCCCTTTTATGACCTTTTCAAGCTGTTTGAAAAACAGTCCCTCGTGGTAAACGGCGTGCAGGATTTCTTTGTGGGCGGCTACTTCATCTTTGTCCTGTTCACCGGCTGCCTGTTCTTCATCGGCGGCGATTTGCTGCTCGTGTGCTTTGCGCTGACGCTGGCGGAGGTGTTCCTGATGATGGCGGCCTGCTCCGCGAATTCCCCGTACAGCGCCATGGGTTCGCAGAGGGAGCTTTTGCAGATGATGGCCTATGAGCCGATGCTCCTGCTTACCGCGATCGGATTCTATATTGCGACGGGAAGCTTTATGGTCGAGGATATCGCCAGAAGCAATGTTTCCCCCATCGTTTATCTTCCCGGTATGTTTTTCGGGTTCCTGTACATCTTAACCATTAAGTTTCGAAAATCCCCGTTTGACATCAGCACCTCCCACCATGCCCATCAGGAAATGGTAAAGGGAATCACAACGGAGCTTTCCGGCAACATTCTGGCGCTTGTGGAGCTTGCCGTCTGGTATGAGGATGTTTTGCTCCTCGGCATGATCGGCCTGTTCATTGTAAATATGAAGTGGTGGAGCTTCTTGATTGCCGCGGCCGTCTGCCTTATCGCTTATATTTTGGAAACGTTTGTGGACAACCTGTTTCCCCGTGTGAAATGGGACAGTATGCTGAAATCCACCTGGTTGGTAACGCTGGTTGCGGGCGGAGTCAACCTTCTGATTCTGACGCTTGTACGTTAAGGGAGGTGCGTGAAGAATGAATATCTCGAAGTCACCGTGGCTTTTGCATTATGACGGTTCCAGCTGCAACGGCTGCGACATTGAAGTCCTCGCCTGTACAACCCCGGTTTACGACGTGGAGCGGTTCGGCGTTGTAAACACCGGAAACCCGAAGCACGCCGATATCTTTCTGATTACCGGCGGCATTAACAGCCAGAACCGGGAAGTGGTAAAACAGCTTTATTCCCAGATGCCGGACCCGAAGGTGGTTGTCGCCGTGGGAATTTGTGCCTGTGATGGCGGAATTTTTAAAGAGTGTTATAATATACTAGGGGGAGTCGATACGGTCATTCCCGTTGATATATATGTGCCGGGCTGCGCCGCAAAACCGGAATCCATTATCGACGGCGTGGTGAAGGCGGTTGCCCTTCTCGACAAAAAGCGCGCCGCAATGAAAGCGGGCAAGACCCCGGCTTCACAGAAGGAGGAGTAATCATGGCGGAAAATATTATTATACCCATTTCCCCCGACTCCCTTTTAGAGGAAGTCCTGAAAATGAAAAACAGCGAATGCCGTCTGGTGCAGATCTGCTCCACACGGACGCAGGATGGCTATGAATTATCCTATTCCTTCGGAAAAGATTACGATTTATATAACCTGCGCTTTACCATCGGGGAGGACGCCCAGATTCCGAGCATCACCAATATTTACCCGACAGCCTTTCTGTATGAAAACGAAATACACGACCTTTTCGGCGTACAGATCAAAATGATTTCCGTTGATTATCAAGGTACCCTTTACCGTACCGATAAGAAAACGCCTTTTAAATAACGTAAGGAGGGATACCAGATGTCTAAACGCAGCATCGTACCGTTCGGGCCGCACCATCCGGTACTGCCGGAACCGATCCATCTGGACCTGGTGCTGGAGGACGAAAAAGTGGTGGAGGCGGTGCCTTCCATCGGTTTTATCCACAGGGGCCTTGAAAAACTGGTTGAAAAGAAAGATTTTAACGAATATGTTTACGTTGCGGAGCGCATCTGCGGCATCTGCAGCTTTATGCACGGCATGGGCTACTGCGAGTCGGTAGAGCATGTGATGGCGTGGAGGTGCCGCCCCGTGCGAAATACCTTCGCACCATCTGGTGCGAAATGTCGCGCCTGCACAGCCACCTTCTGTGGCTCGGCCTTCTGGCGGACGCGTTCGGCTTTGAAAGCCTGTTCATGCAGTCCTGGCGGATGCGCGAAAAAATCCTGGATATGTTTGAAACATCCACCGGCGGCCGCGTGATTTTTTCGGTGAATAAAATCGGCGGCGTAATGAAGGACATGGACGCCGATATGCTTAAGGAATTCGTAAAGATTCTGAACGGGATGGAAAAGGACCTGCGCGAGCTTTCCAGAACCTTTCTGGAAAATAAGGCGGTCAATTCCCGTTTGCAGGGCGTCGGCCTGTTAACAAAACAGCAGGCGCACGACCTTGGCACGGTCGGCCCGTTCATGCGCGCCAGCGGCATTGTACGCGACACCCGCAGAATGGGTTACGCCGCGTATTCCGATCTTGAGTTTGAAACGATTACCAGCGATGTGGGCGACTGCTACGCCCGCACCGATGTGCGTATAAAGGAACTGTTCCAGTCCATCGACATTATTCGTCAGGCGGTTGAAAAGATACCGGACAGCGAAATCGCGGTGCCCGTGAAGGGCTTCCCGGACGGCGAGTATTTCATGCGCGTGGAACAGCCGCGCGGCGAAGCGGTTTACTATGTAAAGGGCAACGGAACCAAATTCCTCGACCGCGTCCGCGTTCGCACCCCTACGTTTGCGAACCTGCCCGGAATGCTTGAAACCTTGAAGGGTGCTCAGCTTGCCGATGTTCCGATTCTGATTCTCACGATTGATCCGTGCATTAGCTGTACCGAGAGGTGATAAATATGAAATTACTGACATTTGCGAAAACAGAGCTGCATAATCTGTTTTCCAAGCCGGCGACCCGGCTGTATCCTCAGGAGCCGAGGGTTTACCCCGAACGCACCAGAGGGCATGTGGAAAATAATATAGATGTCTGCGTTTTCTGCGGACTCTGCTCCAAGAAATGCCCCACCGGCGCCATTACCGTAGACCGCCCGGCAAAAAGCTGGTCTATTAAACGCTTCAGCTGCATCCAGTGCGGCTACTGTGTGGCGAGCTGCCCGAAAAAATGCCTTTGCATGCGCCCCGCCTATACCCAGCCGGCCAGCGAAAAAGGAACGGAGACCTTCACGCAGGCGCCGAAGGACGATCAGAGCGCATGACTGTTTTCATAACCGTTTTCGGTATCGTGCAGGGCGTAGGTTACCGCCCGTTTGTTGCCGCGCAGGCGAAAGAACTCGGCGTGAAGGGGTGGGTGCGCAACAGCGGTGGAATTGTGGAAATTACCGCTTCGGGCGGTCAGGCAGAAGTGGAAGCTTTTGTTCGCCGCCTGCACGAACAGCGGCCGGAGGGCGCGCGGGTTTCACGCGTTCGGGTAAAGCCGCTGCCGGAAGAACGGTTTGACAGCTTCCGCATTGATTTAAGCGGAAGACATACGGACCATACGGAAGCGCCGGTACTTCCGCCGGACATTCCCATGTGCGAAAGCTGTAAGAAAGAATTGTATAACCCCAAGGACAGGCGCTATCGCTATCCTTTCATTAGCTGTGCTTCCTGTGGGCCGCGGTACAGCATTATGAATACGCTTCCTTACGACCGCGGTACAACAACAATGCGGGATTTCGTCATGTGCCCTGCCTGTGAAAAGGAATACCAAACGGGCCGCAGATGCCATGCGCAGACGATTTCCTGCCATGACTGCGGCCCGCAGCTTATTTTGCGGGATCAGGGCATGGCGTGGGAGAAAGAGGAAGCTTTTTCAAAGGCGGTTGCCCTTCTGCGCAACGGCGGGGTTCTTGCCCTGAAGGGCGTGGGCGGCTACCAGTTTGTGTGCTGCCCCGAGCAGGAAACGGCGGTTGAGCGCCTGCGGCTATTAAAGGCCAGGGAGAAAAAGCCCTTCGCCGTAATGTTCCCCTCGGTGGAAAGCATCCGCGCGCACTGCAGTGTCAGCGAAGAAGAGGAAGAGCTTTTAAAGTCAACCGCAAGGCCGATCGTTCTGCTGCGGATAACCGAGCAGGCGTTCTGCCCGCAGGTGAGCGGCGATAGCCGGTTCCTCGGCGCGTTTCTGCCCTGCACCGGGCTTCATCAGATGCTGACGGACACGCTCGGCCCGTTGGTGGTTACCAGCGGCAATTTTACAACGGAGCCGATAATTTATAAGGACGAGGATATGCTGAACGTGAATTCCCCGTTCCTGTCGGGGGTGCTTTACCATACGCGCCGGATTCTGTCGCCGCTGGATGATTCCGTTGCGCGGGTTTTCGCGGGAAAAACCCAGATTATCCGCCGCAGCAGGGGGTACGTCCCCCTCCCGATCCTGCTTGCGCCGCGCCCGAAGAAGCCGGTGCTCGCCATGGGCGGCGACCTGAAAAGCAGCTTCTGCCTGTATAAGGGCGGACGCGCGTATGTAAGCCAGTATTTCGGGGATATGGAAAATTATCAGGTCAGCCGGAATTACCGCAACGGCATGAAACATATGGAACGCCTTCTGCGGATTGAACCGATTGTGGTCGCGTGCGATATGCACCCCGGGTACCACACGACTACATTGGGGGAAGAGCTTGCCGCGAAAATTACCTCGGCGGACGCGCTCAAGTTCCAGCATCACCACGCGCACGCGGCTTCCGTCATGGCGGAGCACCATCTGGACGGCTGTATCGGCGTTGTGTTCGACGGCACCGGTTACGGTACGGACGAAACGGTCTGGGGCGGCGAATTCCTGCTCTGCAGGGGCAAGGACTTTGTGCGCCGGGCGCATCTTAAGAGCGTGCCGCTCTGCGGCGGGGACGCGGTGGCGAAAAACGCCGTGCTGGCCGCGGACTGTTACCGCAGCGCCGCGGGCGAAAGCTGGGGCAGCCCCCGCTACGAAATGGTACAGGCCGCGCTGAAGCACCGGATTAATACCCAGGACAGCTCCAGCGTGGGCCGGCTGTTCGACGCGGTCAGCGCGCTGCTGGGCATCCGGGAGGAAAACGGCTACGAGGGCGAATGCGCCATCGCGCTGGAAAATGCGGCTGCCGCGGCGAAGGATTCCCAAAAAGGGCCTTCCGCGCTTGGAATCCCGCTTTTGGAAAAGGAAGACGGGGAAATAGAGCTTGACCAGGTGGACCTGGTCAGCCAGATCCTTCAAAAGGCGCGTGTGGGCGTGGACCGGGAACGGATTGCGCTCGGGTTCCATGAGGCGCTGTCCGACGCTGTGCTTGCCGTCTGCCGGAAAATACGCGCGCAAGACGGCGAAAAGCGCGTCGCGCTGAGCGGCGGCGTGTTTGCAAATCTCCTGCTGCTGGAGCAATGCTATGCAAAGCTGACGGAGGACGGGTTCGACGTGTACCTGAACAGCGCCGTTCCCTGCAACGACGGCGGCATCTGTCTTGGACAGGCGTGGCTTGCCGCGATGACGCAGGAGGAGGAAAATTCCAAATAGAAACAGCCCCGCCCTTTTTGCGGATGAAGGGCGGGCGCTTTATCCAATCCGCTGGAAATGGTGATGGTTATGTGTGTTGCGCTGCCGGGCAAGGTGCTGAAAATAAACGGAAGAACGGCGACGGTCGATTTTAACGGAAATACGGTGGAGGCGGAGGCCGGCCTTGTGAAAATCAAGCCGGGCGACCGGGTCCTGGTTCACGCCGGCTGTATTTTGCAGGTGCTTTCCGAGGAAGAAAGCAATTCGATTGAAGAGCTGTTAAAGGAAATGGAAGAGCTATGACGGATGTTCAATCTTATTTAAAGCATTACGACGGCCCGCCGCTTCGGCTGATGGAGGTCTGCGGGACCCATACCGCGCAGATTTCCCGCTGCGGGATTGTCAGCCTGCTCTCCCCTTCCATCCATATGATTTCCGGGCCGGGGTGCCCCGTCTGTGTAACGGTAACGGCATATATTGACCGCCTGACCGCGCTTTGCATGGAGCCGGAAAATGTGGTCGTTTCCTTCGGCGATATGCTTCGCGTAAAGGGCAGCCGGAAAAGCCTGAACGACGCGAAAGCCGAAGGCGGCCATGTCCGCATGGTGTATTCCCCGCAGGATACCCTGAAAATGGCGGCGGCCGACCCGAAGCATACCTATATTTTCGCGGCGGTCGGGTTTGAAACCACCGCCCCGGTTTATACCATGCTTCTGGAGGA
>JAAYWU010000054.1 GCA_012516295.1 Clostridiales bacterium
ATGGCGTACGGAAATCGTGTTTTCCGGTTGTGTTCCACAAAGGCACGGTGAGCCGCCAAAACCTTTTCAATGTTCTTCCTTTCTTGAATAACCGGGGAAAGCTCGCCTATTTTTCGGAAATGTTCGCTTTCACTTGTACTGTAAAAATAATTATCGTGATTATTGGAATCATCCATACTGACACTCTGTACCTCGGCGGCATTGGGAATACGGGTATCGTATCCGAAAAATCCGGTTGCCAGCACGGCATAGAACACCACAAAAGCCGCCGCGAACACGCCGTACCATGAAAAGCTTTTCCGCATATGCTGGAAACCGCGCGAATACAGCGCTTCCGTCACAATGTGCGCGGCCAGCGAACCGGAAACAACGCCGATGAAGAAGCTGACCTGCATACCGGTCGCGAACATGAGCATCAGGCCAAAGCCAATGCCGGCCACCGCCGTTGCCATGAACCGAATGATAATCTTGGGAATCGGAAAGGCAAAATTGCTCTCCGCACACTCGCTTTTTCGCCTGCGGCAGAGAAGAATGGACGCGCCAAGCAGAAGCAGCGTGCACAAAATCCACCAGATATAAAAGCCTGTGGAAACGCCGTCTGCCGGATTCCAATTTTCCCTATAGGAAGCGCACAACGGAAGAAACGCCGCGGCAAACGGAGAAAACGCGGTAAGCACGGTGGATTCCAGCGTCGCAGTAACCCGCAGCCCCGTAAGAATGCTGGACGCCAACATGTCGGACACGAAAATCAGAAGCGGATACGCAGCATTCACACCGATAATCGAAAGCACCATATCAAAAGAAGTGCCGCTGCACACAGCCATAAACACGGAAAAAGTCAGCGCCGCCGCAGTCATCAGCAGGGTCCAGAGCATCCTGTTAAAGACAAAATAAAAGCTGTACTGCATACTGACATGGTAGGAAAATTCGATAACAGATACAAGCATAAAATTCAAAATAGCCGGCACAAAAAGCGCCGTCAACCCGGCGCAGTACCGACCGAGCAGCATGGGGGTACGCCGAATCGGGAGGGAATGGAACAAATCCACGCTGCGCTTTCGGTGCAGGTAAGAGAACAGCATAACGGCGACAACCACCGTAAAAATCAGGATAAGCGGCATAAGAAATATCATGATAAAAGAAATATAACTGAAACAGGCGCTATCCAACGTTTCCTGGGTAAAAACCTCCTGCGGATTGCTCTGCAAGTTCCACATGGCGACCATGAAAACCATTGGGAAAACGATAAACAGAAGAAGTGAAAGCAGCGCCATCATGCCGCGGACTTTTTTTAGCGCCAGCCGGAAGGTTATGGTAAACTCTTTCCAACTCTCAGCTGAGAATATTGTCGATGTCATAACCGGCCACCTCCATTTCACTAATAAATACTTCCTCGAGCGTAAGCGGCAATATTTCGACAAAAATCGGATTGAGCGAATTGATTTTCTCTAAAATCTCTTCCTTTGATCCGCGCACGACAAGGCTGACCAGCGAACCGTGGTTTTCCATTTTTACAATGTCCAGCGGAGCAAATTCGCGGATATCCGGCATTGGCTTGAGCACCGCCTGGACCTTATTGATTCCCAGTTTCATCTCGTCCAGATCGCGTTCAAAAACCACCCCGCCCTTGTGGAACAGGCCGATATGGTCACAGAAGTCCTCCAGTTCGCGCAGGTTATGCGAGGCTACGATCACCGTCATATTGCGCTGGGCAACCTCGTCGAAGACAATCCGCTTTAAAAGCTGGCGCATCACCGGGTCAAGCCCGTCAAAGATTTCGTCAAGCAGCAAATAGTCCGGCTGTGCGGCAAGCGCACAGATTAGCGCAGCCTGCCGCTGCATTCCCTTCGACATATTGACGATTTTATCCTTTGCATTGATGGGAAACAGCCCGCAAAGCTCTTCATAGCGCTTTCTGCTCCAGTTCGGATAAATCCGCTTGTAGAAATCCGCCATATCGTTCAAGGTGCTCTGCGGCAAAAAATACGGATAGTCCGAAATAAAATACAATCTGGATTTTACCTCTGGATTTTCAAAAGGGGATTTTCCGTCAATAAGGATTTCGCCGCCGTCCGGCGCGTATATCCCCGCAAGGGTGCGCAGAAAGGTCGATTTTCCCGCTCCGTTGGAACCGACCAGGCCAAACAGCGAACCGGAGCTGACGGAAAACGAAATCCCATCCAACGCCTTGACGGAATTGAATTTTTTCGTAAGATTCTTTACTTCTATCATTGTCTATTCATCCCTCCCGCTATAAATAGCATGAACCGTATCAAGAATTTCGGATTTCTTTACGCCGCAGTCGGCGGCGGCCAGAATGGCTTCCTCCAGCCTTTTCTTCGCAATTTCCTTTTGCTGGAGGATTGCCGCTTCTCCGCCGGAAACAAACGAGCCTTTTCCCGGAACGGAATAGATGATTCCGTCCCGTTCCAGCATCTGATACGCTTTCTGAACCGTATTGGGATTCACCCCCAATTCCTGCGCCAGCGCACGAACGCTTGGCAGCGGCTCATCCTTATCAACCGCGCCCAGCGCAGCCATTTTCGTAATAGATTTATAAAGCTGTTCATAAATCGGAAGCCTGCTTTTATAATCCAGCGTAAACACCAACATCCCCCCTGCCGTACCAACTGTACTATTCGTATTAGTACGGTTGTAGAATACCATTCTCCGGAAACATTGTCAAGAAAAAATTTTCGGAAAGCAGAAATAAAAAAGCGCCGTCGGGTTTAAAACCAAACAGCGCTTTTATAATACAAAATATTCTGGAATAAATTTATTTTTAGATTGAATCGGAAATCGCTAACCGAACGGAAATCCGGTTTTAATTTTCATAAAGGCGGCACGAAACAAAATGCCCGGGAGAAACTTCGCGCAGTTCCGGCACATATTCCTCGCAGCCCTCTGTTTTCTTAAAGCAGCGTGAGCAGAAGCGGCAGCCCTCAGGAGGATTGATCGGGCTGGGAACGTCGCCTGTCAGGATAATCCGCTGCTTCGTTTTCGTGGGGTCAATGGACGGAATGGCGGAAAGAAGCGCCTGCGTGTAATGATGCAGCGGGTTCGCGTACAGTTCCTTTTTCGGGGCAATCTCCACAAGCTTTCCAAGATACATCACACCGACACGGTCGCTGATATGCTTTACACCATTCAAGCCATGCGCGATGAACAAATACGTAAGCCCGAACTCGTCTTTCAGTTCGTCCAATAGATTCAGCACCTGCGCCTGAATGGAAACATCCAGCGCCGACACCGGCTCGTCACAGACAATCAGCTTCGGCTGCACCGCGAGCGCGCGCGCAATTCCAACACGCTGGCGCTGCCCGCCGGAAAATTCGTGCGGATAACGGTTGCGCAGGTGGCTGGCAAGCCCGACGCAGTTCAACAGATAGGTAACCCTTTTCTCAATTTCATTGTTCGGAAGCAGCTTATTGATTTTAATTGGCTCGGCGATAATTTCGCCGACGGTCATGCGGGGATTCAGCGAAGCGTACGGGTCCTGAAAGATCAACTGGATGTCTTTGCAGTAACCGCGGCGCTTTTCTGCGGACAGCTTTGTCAAATCGGTGCCCTCAAAAAGGATTTCCCCGCTCGTAGGCGTATACAGGTTCACCAGCATTTTGCCAATCGTGGTCTTTCCGCAGCCGGA
>JAAYWU010000055.1 GCA_012516295.1 Clostridiales bacterium
AGTTAATACGGATTTGCGACGGCCAGAAGGAATGTGTCCAGAGCTGGAGATATTTAAAGAAATATGAAATTGAAAGGGACGACCGGCTGGAAGTGGAATTCAGCGCACCCTTTACTGTGACATTCTGTGACAAGGTTTGCCCGGGCTGCTGTGAATATAAAATGGTCGTAAGCGGCAGGGATTTTGAAGGCGATTTTGATGCATTAAGAGTCGTTAAGCCCGATTTAAGCGCTCTTGCACAAGGGCTATGCGACGACTGATTCATCCGATTTTGCCGTAAACCCTATAGGAAAAGCAAGCCTTTTTGTTAACTGCACCCTTTTCGTTATTTCGGTTTAGATACTGACTAGCGAAAAGGGTGTTTTCATGCCCGCAAACAGGCTTGCCTCCGTTTTAAAGCGCATCAAAACAAAAGGAAGAGCCCGTCCCCCGTGCAACACGGGGTGCAGACTCTTCCGCTTTTTATTTTATATAGCTGTCAATGATTTTCTGTGCGGTGCTGTTTTCATCGGATACGCAGAGAATCACATATTTCCCGCTGGTTACCAGTACGGGGGATTTCAATTTTTCCATTTCCTTTGGTTGGTAGTCCTTAAACCCTTCCCGCTGGTTCTCAATCCGCTTTTGAGCGGCTTCCTTTACCTTTTTCGCGGCTTTTTCGTCCCTCGCTTCAAACACCGCAACCTCCTCGGCGGTTGCCCCTGTGCTTTCATATACGGCCGATTTCGCCACCGTGCTTTCGTCCAGCCCGTAAAGCTGAAGCGCGGTTTCCGATTCGATCTGCGACATCTGGTCGGCAAACGGAACGGTTGAAACCAGCTTGTTCGCTACCTCCTGGGCATACAGTGTTTTCACCGTTTTGGAAGCGCAGCCCGCGCACAGTAAAATCGCCGCCGTCAATGCAAACAGTAAAATTCTTTTCATGTCTCTTTCCAATTCCTTTCCCCGGCGCTGGCGATTAAATACCCGCACCACTTCTTGCAGTATTCCTTGTTCAGGTGTACCCCGTCGGTGGAAGCGTCCGCCGGCAGATTTCCGTTCGGGTCGCTGACCGCTGTATCCACCGCAAGATAATGTACACCTTTATTCTTTGCCATCTCTTGAATCTGTTTATTACAGGAAGCAATTTTCTGGTTATTATAGATCTTGTCCGAACTGGATTTTTTCTCGGAAACCGGCAGGATCGATTGAACGAATATCTCCGCCTTTGGCTGGGATTGTTTTATGGCGTCGATCAGCTTGCCGTAATTGCTGATAAAGGCTGCCGAACTGCTCCAGCCAAGCTCGTTTATGCCGAACATGATGTACACTTTTCCGAACCTCTTTTTCTGGAGCGCCTGTACAACCGTCAGCTTTTTCCCGCCCACAACAATTGCCGGTTTTGTAAACGCCGTATTTACCATCAGCCCTTTTGCGGCATAATAGGTCGCGCCGTCAAGCCCGTCATAATTGCGCAAACCCTCCGTGCGGCTGTCGCCAATCAATACTGCGTCGCGGAAGTAGCCGGCCGGCGCGCTTTCTCCCGCGGCGGACGATTGCTGGCCGGAACCGGCCGCCCTGCTGCTTTCCGCGGATGGCATTCCGGAGCTTGCCTTCCCGCCGCTTTCCGGCTTTTTGCTGGAAACTGGACCGGAAACCGGTATGGAAACGCCTTCTGTTTCGGAAGGACCAGTTTGTCCACTTTGTTGAAGCAAACTGTTGATTTTTCTAATGGAGGCTGCCGCGCCCAGCCCCACGATATAAAGAATACCCGCTAGAACGACGCAGACAATCGTCCTGCGGATAAACAGTCTTACCCGTCTTTTCCTTCTGTATACCTGCATGAAAAGAGCACCCCATGTTACGTCTCCGTTTATGTAAATACAAAAAGCCGTTTATAATTGCTTTCTATAATAAATGTATTACAGATTCCTGTCTATTATAACCCCAATTGCTCTCGTTTAAAAGATAAAAATAAGGGTATGACAAAACTGTCATACCCTTTTCAGACTGATTACAAATTGGTTTCATCCGGCACCGCCGGATAGAAAAATTCCGCAGTCCGTTTTGCTTATTAAGAATTATTTAGATGCTTCGTAAACCGCAACCGCACAGGCAACCGTAGCACCAACCATCGGGTTGTTGCCCATGCCGATCAGGCCCATCATTTCAACATGCGCAGGAACGGAAGAGGAACCCGCGAACTGTGCGTCACCGTGTACGCGTCCCAGAGAGTCGGTCAAACCATAGGAAGCAGGGCCGGCGCCCATGTTGTCCGGATGCAGGGTACGGCCTGTGCCGCCGCCGCTTGCAACGGAGAAATACTTCTTGCCGTTTTCCTGCGCCCATTTCTTGTAGGTGCCTGCAACAAGGTGCTGGAAACGGACCGGGTTGGTGGAGTTACCGGTAATGGAAACGTCAACGCCCTCGTGCTGCATGATGGCCACGCCCTCGCGGACGTCGTTTGCGCCATAGCATTTTACAGCCGCGCGCTCGCCTTCGGAGAACGCTTTCTCCTCAAGGATATTCAGCTTGTCGTTGAAGAAATCAAAATCCGTCTTAACATAAGTAAAGCCGTTAATTCTGGAAATGATATACGCCGCATCCTTGCCAAGGCCGTTCAGGATAATGCGGAGCGGCTCTTTACGGGCGCGGTTCGCGGTGCGGGCAATGCCGATTGCGCCTTCCGCTGCCGCGAAGGATTCGTGGCCCGCGAGGAAAGCAAAGCACTTTGTTTCATCGCGAAGAAGCATTGCGCCAAGGTTGCCGTGGCCAAGGCCGACCTTTCTCTGTTCGGCAACGGAGCCGGGAACACAGAAAGCCTCCAGACCGATTCCGATTTTCTCGGAAGCCTCTGCGGCGGACTTCACATCCGATTTCAGTGCGACGGCACAGCCAAGGGTATAAGCCCATGTCGCGTTCTCAAACGCGATCGGCTGAACGCCCTTTACGATTTTCTCTACATCTATATTTTTCGAAAGGCAAAGATCGCGTGCTTCTTCGAGGCTGGCAAGGCCATACTCGGCAAGGCACTTTTCTATTTTGGCCATTCTTCTTTCTTTACCTTCAAACTTGACATCGTTCGCCATCTAGTTTCGTCCTCCTTTATGGTCTTCTTATTCTTCACGCGGATCAATGTACTTTGCCGCGTTGTCGAAGCGGCCGTACTGACCGATGTTTTTCTTGTATGCCTCGTCGGGGCTCATGCCGTGACGAATATCTTCCATCATCTTACCAAGTTTGACAAACTGATAGCCGATGACTTCGTTATTTTCATCCAGAGCGATTTTTAAAACGTAGCCCTCTGCCATTTCCATGTAGCGGACGCCCTTCTTGCCGGTGCTGTACATGGTGCCGACCTGGGAACGAAGGCCTTTGCCCAGATCTTCAAGGCCTGCGCCGATCGGAAGCCCGTCCTCAGAGAAAGCGGTCTGGCTGCGGCCGTAAACGATCTGCTTGAAAACTTCACGCATGGCAACGTTGATCGCGTCGCAGACAAGGTCGGTATTCAGGCACTCAAGCAGCGTTTTGCCCGGCAGGATTTCGGCGGCCATAGCGGCGGAGTGGGTCATGCCGGAGCAGCCGATTGTCTCAACCAGAGCCTCCTGTACAATACCTTCTTTTACATTTAATGTAAGCTTGCAGGCGCCCTGCTGCGGAGCGCACCAGCCAACGCCGAGGCTCAGGCCGGATATGTCTTTAATTTCATAGGCTTTTACCCATTTCCCTTCTTCCGGGATCGGTGCCGGGCCGTGTTTCGGGCCTTTGGTAACAGTACACATTCTTTCCACTTCTGGGGAATAATTCATATCGGTACTCCTTTCGGTTTCAGTATCCTTTGGTTAAACCAATGTATCAAGGTTTATTATAGAATATTTTCCCGCTATTAGCAATAGGAAACCCTTTAATAATTAAAAATTTAACATGCACCGAAATGCCCCGCCGGATTTAACCGGAACGCGTTCCGCGGTGTTCATTGTTCACGAATTATTCTTTCTTTTTAAAGTCCTCTATGCTATAATGCTTTTGTATATGGTTTTAAATCAGAAACGTTTTTCTTAATAAATTTTGAGGTGGATTCCATGAACAATATTCTCACCGCGTTCTTTGGCAATTACAGCAAGCGCGAGATTAAGCGCATTCAACCTCTGTGCGATGCTGTACTCAAGCTGGAGGATAAGTATAAAGCAATGTCCAATGAAGAGCTGAAGGCGCAGACGCCCGCCCTGAAGGAGCGGCTTGCCAACGGCGAAACCCTCGACGATATCCTGCCCGACGCATTCGCGGTTTGCCGCGAGGCTTCCGACCGCGTCCTTGGCATGCGCCATTTCCCGGTGCAGATCATCGGCGGCATCGTGCTTCACCAGGGCCGCATCAGCGAAATGAAAACCGGTGAAGGAAAAACGCTGGTCGCGACTTTGCCCGCCTACCTGAATGCGCTTTCCGGAAAGGGCGTCCACATTGTAACCGTCAACGATTACCTTGCCCGCCGCGACTCCGAATGGATGGGCAAGATTTACCGCTTCCTCGGGCTGACCGTCGGCCTGATTGTCCACGATCTGGACAACGAGGAGCGCAAGGTCGCATACAACGCCGATATTACTTACGGCACAAACAATGAATTCGGATTTGACTATCTGCGCGACAACATGGTCATTTATAAGGAAAACAAGGTACAGCGCGGCCACAACTACGCTATCGTTGACGAAGTGGACTCCATCCTCATCGACGAAGCCCGTACCCCGCTGATTATTTCCGGACAGGGCGATAAGTCCACGGAACTGTACAATGTCGCCGACCGCTTCGCCCAGACCCTGCGCATGGTCAAGGTTGCGGAGCTGAACGACAAGGAGGACAACGACGAGCTCTATAAAGACGCGGACTACATTGTCGACGAAAAGGCAAAGACCGCCACCCTTACCCAGTCCGGCGTAAAGAAAGCCGAAGCGTATTTCAAGATTGCAAACCTGACCGACGCCGAAAACATCACTCTCCAGCACCACATCAATCAGGCCATCAAGGCGCGCGGCGTAATGCGGAAGGATATTGACTACGTGGTCAAGGACGGCGAAGTCATTATCGTTGACGAATTCACCGGCCGCCTTATGTACGGGCGCCGCTACAACGAGGGCCTGCATCAGGCAATTGAGGCAAAGGAAGGCGTTAAGGTCGCGCACGAAAGCAAAACCCTCGCCACCATTACTTTCCAGAACTTCTTCCGCCTTTACAACAAGCTTTCCGGTATGACCGGTACCGCGATGACTGAAGAGGACGAATTCCGTGAAATCTACAAGCTCGACGTTATTGAAATTCCAACCAACAAGCCGATGATCCGGAAGGATCTCCCCGACGTGGTTTATAAAACGGAAAAGGCAAAGTTCAACGCCGTCATCGAAGACATTATCGAGCACAATAAAAAGGGACAGCCTGTTCTGGTCGGTACCATCTCCATTGAAAAATCCGAGGAGTTAAGCGCCCTTCTGCGCCGCCGCGGCATCAAGCACGAGGTGCTGAATGCGAAGTACCACGACAAGGAAGCGGAAATCGTTGCGCAGGCCGGCCGCAAGAACGCGGTAACCATCGCGACCAACATGGCCGGGCGCGGAACCGATATTGTGCTCGGCGGTAACAGCGAATATATGGCGAAAGCCGAAATGCGGCGGATGCAATTCTCCGAAGAGCTGATCAGCGAAGCCTCCGCATACTCGGAAACAAACGATGAAGAAATCCTGAACGCCCGCAAAATCTTTGCGGAGCTCAATGAAAAATACAAGGAACAAACGAAGGCGGAAGCCGAAGAGGTCAAAGCCGCGGGCGGCCTTTACATTATCGGTACGGAACGCCACGAATCCCGCCGTATCGACAATCAGCTGCGCGGCCGTTCCGGTCGTCAGGGCGACCCCGGTATGAGCCGCTTCTACATCTCGCTTGAAGACGATTTAATGCGCCTGTTCGGCGGCGAGCGCATCAATAACCTGATGGAACGCCTGAAAGTGGACGAGGACACGCCCATTGAAAACAAGATGCTCAGCAATACCATTGAAAGCGCACAGCGCAAGATTGAAGGGCGCAACTTTGCTATCCGTAAAAACGTTCTCCAGTTCGACGACGTTATGAACCGCCAGCGTGAAATTATTTACAGCCAGCGCGACCAGGTTCTGAACGGTGAGAATCTCAAGGATCAGATCATGAAGATGATTGAGCAGGCAATTGAGACCCAGGTGCACCAGTACCTGCCGGAATCCGTACCCCATGAGGAATGGAACCTGCAGGGGCTGCGCGACCATTACATGGGCTGGCTGCTCACCTTGGAGGATCTGGCTTATACAAAAGGCGAAATCGAAAACCTGGAACCGGATTATGTGAAGGAACAAATCTTTAAGAAAGCGAAGGAACTTTACGAAAAGCGGGAGGCCACGTTCGGCGAGGAAATCACCCGCGAGCTGGAGCGTGTTGTCCTTCTGAAAAACGTCGACTCCGAGTGGATGGACCACATCGACGCGATGGAAGAGCTGCAAAAAGGCATCCGCCTGCGCGCCTACGGCCAGCATGACCCGGTTGTCGAGTACCGTCTGGAAGGCTTCGATATGTTCGACCAGATGATCGCCACCATCCGCGAAAACACCGCACGCATGATGCTTACCGTACAGCTCCGCACAGAGGAAGAACCAAAGCGCGAACAGGTCGCCACGCCGACCTCCACCAGCGCTTCGGACGGCTCCGAAATGAACCGTACCATCCGCAAGGGCAAAAAGCCCGGCCGCAACGACCCCTGCCCCTGCGGCAGCGGCAAGAA
>JAAYWU010000056.1 GCA_012516295.1 Clostridiales bacterium
AGGAAATCAAAGCCCGCGCATCTTCCTTGCCTGTGAAATCATTTTTCAGCACGCGCCCATCCGCAGCGGAGGTGATTTTCCCGCCGTTGTTCAGTATGAAATAGTCGGCGTAACAGGCGTCCTTGCCCAAAGGCACCATATCGATATCCCGCCGGCCGGTGACAAAACAAAGGATATGCCCCCGCTGCCGGGCGGAAATCAGCGCCTGTTTGGAAAGAGCACCCAGTTTGCCGCTGTCGTTCACAGCGGTACCGTCAAGATCCAGAGCCAATATTTTTGGTTTCATATGCTTACAGCTCTTTACGGTATTCTTTTACGACCTTCATAAAGGCTTTTACCCGGTCACAATCGACGGTGCTGTAGAAATCGCCGTTTTTCTTAAAGGTTGTGCCCACAACGGCAGCGTCCGCATACTTTAGTTTTTCTTTAATTGTATCAATGCGACAACCGGTATTACAGATTACGGCAACATCCGGCGCGGCTTTTTTCACGCTGCGCATCAGTTCCTCATTTACCTCCTGCCCGGCTGCGGAAGCGGAAATGCAAAGCCCGTCCGGCGACGCCTTGAACACAACCGATTTTGCTATATCTGCCAGCGGACGGGTATCCAGGTTATGGTCGGATTCCGGGTTGATGAAATACAGCATCTTCAGGTCGTCCAGATGCAAAGCAGCCTTGCGGCGGAGCAAATAGGCGAAGTCATTGTCGTAGAACCCGCCGTCGCCAACGTAAGTACCGCAGAAGGTGCCGCGGATAAATTTTGCGTCCACCGCCGCGGCCAGTTCAAGGCTGGCAAGCCCGTCGGAAATGCAGTCTGCACCATATGGCACACGGATTTCGCTCATCAGTTCGCCGATGACGCGGGCCATAGCCGCAGGCGTAACGAAATCCATTTTCCGCTGATAGGGGAGGCTGAACTCATTGCTGAAAATAATTCCGTCCACACCGCCGTCCTGTAATGCCTTCAGGTCTGCGCGCGCCTGATCGACGACTGCTTTCATGCTGTCCCCATAGCGAAATTTCGGGTCACCCGGCAATGCTTTCAGATGAAGCATTGCAAAAATCGGCTTTTTTACACCAAACATTTTTTCGGTCCAAAGCATAATACATCCTCCAAATTCTAAGATTTTTGTTTAAAAACTCGCTAAATTTGGCTTTAAGCAGATAAGTTAATAATAATTACATACCATTTTCAAAATCATAATAGCATTCCATTTTCGGAATGTCAAGAAGATTTCGGATGGATTTTGCCGTGATTTTTGTCAAATTTTCACCGAGTCATAAGCATGGAAGCAGATTTATCATATCAACAATGGATTATTCCAGACTTCATTCTATATTATTTTTTAAATGGTATGAAATACAATCGAAAATGATAATGAATGAAAATTTTGCATTGCAGACTGCGAAACAGTTTTACAAATTGATAAAAATTTTAAGAACTATATTGCAAAATTTAGAGATATATGCTATCTTAAAAGCGTAAATGGTATGAAAAACGCTAAATCTTATATATAACACTTCATTGTTTTCCATCTACCTTTGCTGTCAGCACAGTACACCGCACCTGTGTCGGACAGTCCTTTCCTGTAAACCGTATTGATTAAAGAGGGAGTGCTAGAATGACAAATAGTGGAAAAGCAGAGATTCTTTTAAAATCGAACTGTATTTATACGGCTGTTTCGCCAGAGCCGTTGGCAGGCTTTGTGGCTGTTGCAGACGGAAAAATTCTTGCTGTGGGCAGCGACGGAGAAAAGGAGTATATTGGCCGGAATACGGCTGTATATGAACTGGGCGACAAATTGGTTTGTCCTGGCTTTGCAGATGTACACTGCTTTTTTACAGGGTATGTGCTGCGTTTTGTCGGCGCAGATCTTTCTTGCGCCGGCACAGCGGAGGAAATAATTGAAATCATGAAGCGGTATGCCTGCGAACAGCCTTCGGGAAAGGCGCTGCTGGGGCATGGGTGGGATTCGGAAAAAATTAAAAATCCCGATCCCGCGTTGTTGGACAAGGCCTTTGCGGGGCGTCCGGTGATTCTGTTTGAAAAGGGACAGGAAACCTGCTGGATGAACGAAGCGGCAGAAAAAACGTACCAGTTTACGCCGGAAACCTGTTATCCCGAAGCATATTGGAAGCTTTTGGGTGAAGTGCTGGGCGACCGTGCATTCATTGTTCCGGAATTCAAAAAGTATATGGCCATGCTGAACAGC
>JAAYWU010000057.1 GCA_012516295.1 Clostridiales bacterium
ACATTCCTTTTGCCAGCGAACCGGGCTCTTCCCCACCGTCTCCATATTCATTCAATAAGCGATGTGTTTCATTGCCCAGTTTCTCGTGCAGATGCTTACAATCAATTAAAGCCTGTCCAAACTGCCGGTCTTTTACCTTTGGTAAAACCTCATCGATTGAGCTTACTGCCATTTTAATTCCTGCATTGCACTCATTTAATAATTTTATCGTATCGTCGTTAACCATCATTCCACCTCCTTTCAACGCAAAATTAGTATGCCCTTATGAAATCGCTTCAGAGAATAGCAAATCAATAAACTTAAAATAATTTTATCGTTATTCATCCCTTTTCCTCCCCGTCATATTGAATTGTCACGTTCGGGTCGTGCTTTCTCTCCATAACATGCCGAGCCTTACGGTTGGCTACTGTGTCGAAAAGAATTGAAAAATCGTAATCCGGCGGATACAGTTCACTTGCCGGTGTTTTTAGGCGAAGCCTTTTCTGGTTAACCCATTTTTTAATGCCTTTGATTTGCACACCGACTTCTCCGCGCTCGTTTATTGGATGAAATACGATTCCGATTTCCTGACGGGGAAAAACGATCACACTATCCCCCAGTTCATATTTCCGCGTATGAGGAACCGCCTGCGGCTTATGTTTTTTAATCTTAGGAACCGGAGACAAAACTGTTTCATTCTTGTTATCCTCTAAATCCGGCTGAAATGCGGGAGTCCCCTCTGCCCGCCGCCGATCCCGGTAGGCTTCCTGATAAGCCCGTTCCAGCAAACGGGAGGGAAGTCCTAAGCGTTTTGCAATGTAGAGCGCACAGCTCTCCCCGGCTCTGCCAAGCTCCAGCCGATAGGTAGGACGAAGCGTTTCCCGGTCAAATGCCATACGCGCGTTGATCATCCCTGGGGCAGACTCCGCGTAATCCTTTACCTCAGGGTAATGCGTAGTTACGATAAACAGACAGCCCCTGCTGCGCAGTTCCTCCAATACCGCAATGGCGATTCCCATCCCTTCCGCCGGGTCGGTTCCGGAACCGAGCTCATCCAACAGAACCAGGCTTTCCCGCGTCGCCTGCCGAAGGATTTCAATAATACGCGTCATGTGGGCGGAAAACGTGGACAGGTTCTCCGAGATGCTCTGCCCGTCCCCTATGTCGCACAAATACGCATTATTCATACTGAGTACGCTGGACGCATCCGCGGGAATGTGCAGGCCGCTCTGCGCCATCATCGAAAGTAATCCAACGGTTTTCCGCGCGACGGGTTTTCCTCCGGTATTCGGCCCGGTGATTACCACGCCCAAACAGCTTTCGTCTAATTTGAAATTCAGAGGAACACAGGCTGTCCGGTCAATAAGTGGGTGCCTGCCGTTTTCAATTGATATTTTCCGTTCGGAAGAAATACAAACCGGATGGGCATCCATCTGCGCGCTGAGCTTTGCTTTTGCAAATACGTAATCCAGCGTTTCCATTGCTTCCATATTCCGTTTCAAGTCCGGACCGTATTCATCAACCAATGCGGTCAGCGTATAAAGAATTTTTCTTACTTCGTTATCCTCTTCAATCTGCAGGGAAGAAAGTTCCTCCTGTAATTTCGTTACGGCAGACGGTTCCATAAAATACGTTCCGCCGCTTCCCGATACGCCCAGTACGCTACCGTTGATTTGATTTTTATGCTCTTTTTTTACGGGGAGGGCGAACCGCCCGTTGCGCGTAACGATAATTGGATCCGAAAACCATTGTTTTTTTCCTCGCAGAATATCATTCAGCTTTGTCTGTACTTGCGCCTTTACGTTCTCAATTTTCCGGCGAAGGTCCCGTAGGACGGGGCTTGCGTCGCTGTCAACCTGCTCATTCCGAATACACCGGTCAATTTCCTGCCGGAGTTCCGTCAAATCAGCCATGCTGTTCCCATAGCAGGCAATCGTACTTTCCAACTCTTCCGCTTTTTTTAGGTAGAATTTCACCCTGTTGCAGGAAACAATAAACTGCACAACCGAGATGAGCTGTTCGGGAACCAGCATGGAACCCGTTTTCGAAAGTGTCAGGATTTCCTCAATCTGTGTCATGGCGGTCAGAGGAGGCGTTCCGCATACGTCTAAAATCCTCCTCGCCGCAGTAGTTTCTTCCATTTTGCGTATACATTCTCTCTCGTCCAAACAGGGGGATAACTCTGCTAATTTGCCGCGTGTGCGCTCCGACATAGCGTTTTCGCAAAGCATTTCCTTTATTCTGGTGAATTCTAATATAATTTCTGTTGTATTCATTTTTGTTACTCCTTATAAATGGATAATAAAAGCCCA
>JAAYWU010000058.1 GCA_012516295.1 Clostridiales bacterium
ATCCCCTTCAGGACCACGTTGACGATACAAGTGGCTGTCCTGCCGTCCGAGGCCGTCGCGGTAACCGTTGCCCTGCCGAGGGACACACCGGTAACAATGCCGCCGCTTACGGAAGTCACATTCGGGTTGCTGGAAGTCCATGTTACGGATGAACCGTCTCTCACCGTAAGGGAA
Organism: Clostridiales bacterium; assembly: GCA_012516295.1. Taxonomy (GTDB): domain Bacteria; phylum Bacillota; class Clostridia; order Oscillospirales; family Acutalibacteraceae; genus Caproiciproducens. Next base: position 175 of record JAAYWU010000058.1, read on the forward strand.
GCGGTTTCTCCTCTTTTCAACGCAAGGCTCTGTGTGCTCAACGCCAGCGCCGAAGCGGTTGTATCCGCGTAAGCCACCGTACACATGGAAAGGGCAAACGCAAGCGCCAGAAGCAGAGCCATACATCTTTTTCTCATTTAAAGTTCCCCCTATGCAATTTACAAAAACTGGAATTTTTTCTGTTCTTATCATAGGCTTATCCCAACGCCGCTGTCAAGCGAATTTTTCATTATAAAACCGTGATTTTCCCTCTGCATGGAAAAAGCCGCGCGGCAAAACAACCGTGCGGCTTTTTATCTTCTGCAATTACTTTTTAAATTCCTTGAAAAGCTTCGTAACCTCATCCTGGCGCTTCTGATTCTGGTCGGAAGTAACGGTATCCTTATAAATCATCAGATACTTTCCGTTGTCGGAAATAACCGCCGGAACCTCCTGGCTCATAATCTTAAAGTAACCGTTCGCCTTGATTTCGTCAAAAACGGTCTGTGCCGTGCTGTTAAGGTTGGTGTCAAACTCGTACAGCTCAACGGTAACATTGTCTTTTCCGTTATAGCTGAACTGGTACTTCACGCCCTTTTTCGCACCGATAAAGTCGGCTTTCATTTGCTCCTGATTGCCGAAAAGAACGGAATTGGCGGCAAGGTATTTTACAAGGCCGGAAAGGTTATCGTCCATGCTGTCCGCGCTGACCGCGGACGATACCGGCTGCGAAGCGGCCGAGGAAGAAGCCGGCGCGGACGTTCCGCCGACATCGCCCATGCCGCAGGCCGCCATGGTTCCCGCCATAACAATCGCGAGCGCGAGGATTAAAACTTTTTTCATCTGCAAGCCCTCTCTAAATAGCAAAATAACATTTGTATTCTAGTGTATCCCTTTTTCCGGCCTTTGCCGGGAGAAAAGGAAAGCCTTTTGTAATTATCCGATTTTTCCGCTGTTTTGTCAACCATCAAGTTTCCTTTATCGTTCAAGCAGGGAAAAACGCACGTGACGATTCGACGTTCCCAACGTTGAAAAAGGATTTTCCGGAATAGAAAATTTTGAGCGGAGTTCCAACAAAAAGCTGCCCGGGCATTCTGCGGGCAGCTTTTATTCCTATATATGTATTACAGCCTCTTGTTCAGCCAATCGACGATCTCCGCGATGATTTCGTCGCGGCATGGCTCGTTGAGAATCTCGTGGTACAGGTGCGCGTAGATTTTCAGCGTTTTATCGCTCGAAGCAATATCCCCGAAAAAGTCCCGGGAATCCTTCTCGCTTACAAGGCCGTCACAGCAGCCGTGCAGAAGCAAAACCGGGTCGGTAAACTTCTTTGCGTTCTTCTTCATCCACTCTACGCCGTAATACAGGGCATTGAACAGGCCGACGGAAATTTGTTTTTCCACCCGCGGGTCGTTCTCATATGCTTTTACAACCGCGGGGTCGCTGCAAACGCCGCCGCCCAGCTCGTTCGGGAAATAGGCGTCCGCGGGCTGCGGTATCGGCAGGGAACCCGGCGCGGCGGCATTCATGCGGGTCAGCGCGCCCGAGGTCACGATTCCCTTGACCTTGCCCGGGTATTTTGTTCCAAACAGGGCAACGGCACAGCCGCCCATGCTGTGGCCGAGCAGGAATACGGGAAGCCCCTTGTTTTCCGTTTTCGCCATCTCGACAAAATGATTTACGTCGTCCACCATTTCGTTGTAATCATGGAAAAACACGCGCTTGCCTTCCGATCTGCCGTGGCCGCGGTGGTCAAACCGGTAAACGCCGAAGCCGCTCCGGTTCAGCTTTTCCGTCACATAATTGTAGCGGCCAAGGTGTTCGCACAAGCCGTGCACCACAACGACAATCGCCTTCGGGCTTTCCGGGACATCCTTCCGGAAAAACAGCTTGGTTCCGTCATAGGAAGGAACCATCGTTTCCTTCGTCATAACAATATCCCCCTTTTCGTTCGCTTTTAATTCGCAAAGCAATTGTATTAACTATATCATTTAAAATTTTATCCATCAACTCAAAAATTTTTATTTAAATCGACTGTTTTTGAATGCTTTATAGCGTTCCAGAATATCGGGATTGCACCGCATGAATTCCACAAAGTCCGCAAAGCACAAAATCGTTTCTTTGCTGAACATATGCTCGGTTTTTTCGGTTTCCTCCAGCAGGCAGGAATCCCCCACGCCGATGATTCGTGAGAAATCCTCCAGAATCGTGTGGCGCTTTAAAAGCCACGCGCCCGTTTTCTTCCCTTTTTCCTCCAGCATAATGAACCCGTACCGCTCATATTTGACCATTCCGATCTGGGCAAGGTTCTGCACCATTTTCGTGGCGGAGGAGGGCTGGACGTTCAGCGCCTTGGAAAGAATGTGGATTCTGGTAAACCCGGTTTCATATGACAGCCGGTAAATCATTTCCAGGTAATCCTCCATGGACGCAGTCAAGGCGTCTTCATCCTTTTTCATATATCCGTTGAAGGTATAAAAATTGCTGCGCACGGCGGCGTCCACCTTTCCAAAAGACTTAATCATTCAATATATTCCGGTACTCCGGAATTTATGACCGGCGTGAACATTTTGTGCCGGTGCAACATAGTTTGTAAGGACAAAAGAAAGTTGGAAAAGACGAACGAAGCGTAACGATTCTTCAAAAAGCGGAATTCGAGCCTCCGGCCGCGGAAACCCGCGGGGTGCCGGTGTTTTCTTCCTTTAGAATATCTTTTTTTCAAGTGAACGGGTGGGCATTTCCGGCCTTCCCGTTCTTCTGTTTTGACAGGCAAAAGCTGCATTCCTGGTATATTTTGACAGAACCCCCTTTTTGTCTAAATTTGGTGCGATCTTTGTCGATATATGTCATACAAGAATCGGTGAAGAATTTTGTCGGTATATGTCTACAAGGAAAAGGAGATGATGTTATGCTGGGAATGAAAAGCTTAAGAACAAAACTTCTGCTTTTTATCGGGATGCCGGTTGCACTGGTCTTTGTGATTACGGCATTGATTGCGTTATCCAATGTTAAGAATTCTGTTTATGTGTTTTTGAACCAACAGCTTACGGACAAGTCTCAATCCGCATCGTATCAGATCAGCGAGTATTTTTCAAAATACAAGCAGGTCGCAGTGCAGATGGCGGCGAATTCCCAATTCGAGGATCTTTTTAAGAAAGTCACCCCGGGCACGAAGCTTACGGCTCCTGCGGAATTCGCAAATGTAAAAAGGAGCATGGTCAACGTTCAGCAAAGCGATCCGGATAACATCGTCATATCCTGGATTGCAGATATCGATTCCAACCAATATACACAATCGGACGGATACCTTTCGGGGGCGGACTATCAAATCGAAACAAGGCCCTGGTACCAGCAGGTGGTAAAAGAGCAGAAAACCGTGATTACCGATCCGTATCAGGACGCCGCCACAAAGGAATGGATTGTAAGCGTGGTTTCCCCGGTTTACGAATCCGGCACAAAGACTATGC
>JAAYWU010000059.1 GCA_012516295.1 Clostridiales bacterium
ATATACAGGTATGGACAAGGACGCATTCCGCAAACAATTCCTGCCTCAAGCAGAACGCCAGGTAAAAGTGCGCCTTGCACTCGAGCAAATTGCAAAATTGGAAAACATTCATCCGACAGATGAAGAAATCGAAGAAGAATTAGCAAAGCTTGCAAAGAGCTATGATATTGACGCTGAAAAAGTAAAAGCCTTTATTCCGAAGGAAGAGCTTGTTAAAGATATTGCGGTTCAAAAAGCAATTGATCTTGTACGCGACAGCGCCATAATTTCAGAAGGTACGGAAAAAGCTGAATAAGAAAAGCCAATCCTGCCAATGCTCATTTTATTGTAAGTTTATTGGAGGTACGCGACAATGAGTTTAGTCCCCTATGTCATTGAACAGACAAACCGCGGAGAACGTTCGTATGATATCTTTTCCCGTTTGCTGAATGACAGAATTGTAATGCTTACTGAAGAAGTAAATAACACCACCGCAAGTCTGGTGGTTGCACAGCTTTTATATCTGGAGGGACAGGATCCTTCCAAGGATATCAGCTTATACATTAACAGCCCCGGTGGGTCCGTCACGGCCGGTATGGCGATTTATGATACCATGCAATATATAAAATGCGACGTGTCCACCATTTGCATGGGCATGGCCGCCAGCATGGGAGCGTTTTTACTCGCTGCCGGTGCAAAAGGGAAACGGTTTGCCCTCCCGAATAGCGATATTATGATTCATCAGCCAAGCGGCGGAGCGCAGGGTCAGGCGACCGACGTCATGATTCACGCGGATCATATTATTGCCACGAAAAAGAAGCTGAACCAGATTCTTGCTGAGAAAACAGGCCAGCCTCTTGAGGTAATCCAAAGGGATACCGAGCGGGATAATTTTATGACAGCGGAAGCCGCCGTTGAATACGGCTTGATTGACAAGGTTATTTACAATCGATAATTGAGGTTGGTGATATATTAATGTCCAGTAACGACGATAACAAGGACAGAGGAGTAAGCTGCTCATTCTGCGGTAAACCACAGAGTGAAGCGCGCCGCTTGATCGCGGGGCCTGGTGTCTATATTTGTGATGATTGCATTGAACTTTGCATGTCAATCCTTGACGATGAAAAAAACTTATCCAACCGAAAATCGACCTATGGGGAATCCACAACCGAGTTGCCGAAACCTTCTGAAATTAAACAGCAGCTTGATGAATATGTCATTGGACAGGAAACTGCGAAGATCGCGCTTTCTGTCGCCGTATACAACCATTATAAGCGTATTTATTATGGGAAAGATGATGTCGAACTAACAAAAAGCAATGTTTTGCTGCTTGGTCCGACCGGTGTCGGCAAAACGCTTTTAGCACAGACGCTGGCGAAAATATTGGATGTACCGTTTGCAATTGCGGACGCTACGACTTTGACGGAAGCCGGTTATGTGGGCGAAGACGTGGAAAATATCCTTCTCCGATTGATCCAGGCGGCCGATTTCGATATTGAAAAAGCCGAACGTGGGATTATCTACATCGATGAAATCGATAAAATTGCCAGAAAGTCCGAAAATCCGTCGATTACACGTGATGTAAGCGGCGAAGGCGTTCAGCAGGCGCTTTTGAAAATTCTGGAAGGTACAATTTCCAATGTTCCTCCACAGGGCGGAAGAAAGCATCCGCAGCAGGAATTTTTACAAATCGATACCTCCAATATCCTGTTTATCTGCGGCGGCGCTTTCGACGGGTTAAATAAAATCGTTGAAAAGCGCACGGCATCTTCTGCTATGGGATTCGGCGCACAGGTGCGGAGCAAACCCGAGTTGGACTCTACCGCATGGATGCAGAGCGTTGTGCCGCACGATCTTGTGAAATATGGTCTGATTCCCGAACTGGTTGGCCGCTTGCCCGTCATTGCGGCTCTTAACGGATTGGATGAGGACGCATTGGTTCGTATTCTAACGGAACCGAAAAACTGTTTAATAAGTCAATACAAAAAACTGTTCCAACTGGATAAAGTCGAGCTTGATTTCAAGCCGGAAGCATTGAAGGCCATAGCCAAAAAGACAATTGAACGCCGTACAGGCGCGCGAGGCCTTCGGTCTATCATGGAAGATTTATTAACAGACCTTATGTATAAAGTTCCGTCTGACTACACTGTAGAAAAAGTTACTATAACTGCAGATACGGTGGAGAAGGGTGCGGAACCGGAAATAGTGTACAATCCCGACCGCAAGCCTGTAAAGATAAAGATAACAACTCCAAGAAAGCGCGGCCGAAAAGATACCGCGTCATAATATAAGTATCTTGGCTGTTGCACGTGGTAGACTTGTTATCACTTGCAGCAGCCATTTCTGCTGAAGGAGCAACACACGCTATGAATAATAACCTTGAACTCGAGAAAATTGAAAAGATTACAATTCCGGTGCTCGCGTTGAGAGGACTGGTTATATTCCCGGGGATGCTGCTGCAATTTGACGTCGGCAGAAAAAAATCCATATTGGCGTTGTCGAAAGCAATGGAGGAAGATCAGCAGATTTTTCTGGTCGCTCAAAAAAACCTGAACGACAACGAACCGACTGGAGAGGAAATTTACAAAATTGGTATTGTCGCAAAGATCAAGCAGGTCATTCGTCATACCGATGAAGGAATCCGGCTTTTTGCAGAAGGAATGTACCGGGCAAAAATACAATCTGTTGTGAGCGAAAGTCCATTTATTCTTGTGGAAGTTTCTCCAACGGAAAACATAACCTATAAGGAAACCCACAAGACAGAGGCGTTAATCCGCTACACACAGTCCCTGTTTGAGGAATATATTCAAAATTATGCCCGTATCCCACCGGATATTATTATCGGTGTTGTTCAGAAGAAGGACTGCGGCGAACTTGCGGATTACATTACCGCGAATATCAGCCTGGATTATGAGAAAAAACAGCAGATTTTGGAGGAACTTCATCCGGTTAAACGGCTGGAAAAGCTGAATGAAATTTTAAAGAATGAAATTCAGGTCCTCTCCATTGAAAGCCAGATCAGCGAGAAAGCCAAAGAACAGATTGATGAAAACCAGCGCGAATATTTCCTGCGGGAGCAAATGCGCGCCATCTCCAATGAGCTTGGCGAGGATGATAACCCGCAGGGAGAAGCAGATGAACTCCGGTAACGGATCGCAATAATGAAGCTTCCCAAACTTCAAAATGATAAACTCATGAAGGAATGCGACCGCCTAGCAAAAATGCCATATGGTTCCCATGAGGCGAGCGTTATTATCAGTTATGTGGAAACCTGCCTGGAGCTTCCATGGAATACCAGCTGCCGCGAACGTATCGACTTAAAGCGGGCACAAAGAACCCTTGACCGCGACCATTATGGCCTGACCAAGGTCAAAGAACGCATTATCGAGATTTTAGCGGTGAAAAAACTTTCGCCCGATATTAAAGGGCAGATTATCTGTTTAGTCGGTCCTCCGGGTGTCGGTAAAACATCCATTGCCCGTTCCATTGCAAAAGCAATCGGCCGTAATTATGTGCGCGTTTCGCTCGGCGGCGTCCGGGACGAATCCGACATCATGGGACACCGTAAAACATATGTGGGCTCTATGCCGGGCCGGATTATTTCTGCGCTGAAGCAGGCCGGTACCAATAACCCGCTGATCCTTCTGGATGAGATTGACAAGCTGGGCAATGATTTCCGCGGGGACCCTGCGTCCGCTTTGCTGGAAGTCCTGGATTCGGAGCAAAATTCTTCCTTCTTCGATCATTATATCGATATGCCTTTTGATTTGAGTAAGGTTATGTTTATTACAACCGCAAATGATTACACCGCCATACCGGAGCCTTTGCTCGACCGTATGGATGTGATCACATTAGGCAGTTATACCCACGAAGAAAAATATCATATCGCTTCTAAGC
>JAAYWU010000060.1 GCA_012516295.1 Clostridiales bacterium
ACGGTATTCCCGCCCTTTTTCCTGTTTGACAATCCGTTCACCTCATAATACAAACAAAAGAGCGGGTCGCCCCACTCTTTCATCCTTCATAATATTACTTGTTTATAATATCACAACAAGCGCTTAAATGCAAGGGCAAATCTGCACCTTTTTCCGCTTATTCTTCCATTTGCTTTCCTAAAAACGACGCGGCGACCTGCGCCAGCTTTGTTTCGCTTTCGGTGGGGGGTTCATTGCCGTCGTTGGACAGCAGGATGACGGCTCCCGTTACGTCGCTGGAAGCAATAATCGGACAGATGACTTCCGCTGTGCGGTCAATGCCTTCGATCGGCCTCAGCGGGGTATTTCCCTTGTTCACGAAATTCTGGCGATTCTGCATGTACTCCTCCAGCTCGGGAGTAACGCGGCGCTCCAAAAACTCTTTGCGCGGAACCCCCGCCGCCGCAACCACATGGTCGCGGTCACAAACAAGGGTCGGCAGGCTGACCACCTTGGAAAGCACGTCCGCATACTGACCGGCGAAAGAGGAGAGTTCACCCACGGGAGAATATTTTTTAAAAATAACCCCTCCCTGCGTATCGGTAAAAATTTCAAGCGCATCGCCTTCGCGGATACGAAGTGTGCGGCGGATTTCCTTTGGGATGACAACGCGGCCTAAATCATCAATTCTTCTGACTATTCCTGTAGCTTTCAAAATTTATTTCCCTCCTGTTACGGTGTTGTCATTGCTTATTATCCGCAGGAAAAGCGAAGCTATGCAGGATTTTACAAGGTTGGTTTTGGGAAATTCTGCCCCAGATTCTTTCATGATTTTTTTAATTAATTAACATAAAAATAAATCGAAAGAAAAACCCGCAAGCACCTTGATTTTCCTTCATCGCAAGGGGGTATTTCTTATTCGGAAATCTGTTTTTGCTTGTAAACGGCGGCGAGCCGTATTATAATGAGCGTAACAAGTTTTCCCGAAAATTGGAGGTTTTACATTGAAAAGAATATGGAAATTATGCGCCGCCGTGCTCGCGGCTGCCGCCCTGTTCGCGCTTACGGGCTGTTCGGCGCGCACCGCGGTTACAGCGGACGAATTTAAAAAGCAGGCCGAAGCCCAGGGCTTTAAAGTCACCGACACAAGCGGCTACAGTATTAGTGCTGAAAAATGCCTTGAAGCAACAAAAAGCGAAACCGGCACAAATATAACGTATCTTGTCTTTTCCTCCGAAGCTTCCGCGCAGCAGTCCTACAAAAGCATGAAATCCAGCATTTCGAACGGCACAGGCGGAAAGGCTTCCAATGTGGACTCCTCATCTTATAACAAATACCCCTATGTTAACAGCGAACTGACCCACACGCTGGTGCGCATGAATAAAACGATTATTTACGGCAAAGCGACCCTCACCCACAAAAATCAAGTGGACGATTTTATGAAAGCAGTCAAATATTAAGCAATCCTCCCGGAACCGGCCGGGAGGATTTTTTTGAAGCCAGAAGGAGCAAACGCTGCACCCCGCCCTTAAAAGAGCTTGGCGCCCGTCAGCCCCGCAAAGGCCATGGAAAGGATTCCAATATAGAGAAGCGCTGCGGGAAGCCCCCGGAACGCCTTTGGCATCGCGTCGTTTTTCAGCCCCGGCATCGCGTGGACGAAAATTTCCGCGGCGAAATAAAAAGCAATTCCCGTTCCAAACGCATACCCCGCCGCGGAGGGAAAGCTTAACGAAAAACGGTTCACCGCAAACGGCATGGATAGCACAACGGTATTGATTGCCGCCGGTGCGAGCACCTGCCCGTAC
>JAAYWU010000061.1 GCA_012516295.1 Clostridiales bacterium
GACAAAAGGCCTGCAGGAAAAGTACGGCAAGGACCGGGTATTCGACACCCCGATCTGTGAAAACTCGCTGACGGGCTTTGCCACGGGAGCCGCCATGGCGGGGCTGCGCCCCATCCTGATTCACAGCCGCATGGACTTTCTGATTCTTTCGCTCGACCAGTTGGCGAACCATGCCAGCAAATGGAATTATATGTGCAACGGCAGGCTGCCCATTCCGCTGGGGGTGCGAACCGTCAGCGCGCGCGGGTGGGGTTCCGGCGCGCAGCATTCACAGTGCGTGCAGGGGATGCTGATGAGCGTGCCCGGACTGAAAATTGCCGCGCCCGCCACCCCCTACGACGCAAAAGGGCTGCTGATCGGCAGCATCCGGGACGACAACCCCGTCCTGTTTGTGGAACACCGCTGGCTGTACAAAACCACGGGCGATGTTCCGGAGACTCTCTATTCCATTCCGCTCGGCAAGGGGGCCATCCGCAGGGCGGGAACCGACATCACGATCGTGGCGGTTTCCTACATGGTGGTGGAAGCCATGAAGGCTGCGGAAAAGCTGGCGGCTCAGAATATTTCAGCGGAAGTGATCGACCTTCGGAGCATTAAGCCGATCGATGAAGCGATCATTCTGGAATCCCTTTCGAAAACCGGGACCCTTCTGGTTACGGATACCGGCAATATCACCGGCGGGGTCGCTTCGGAGGTGGCCGCCATGGTGAGCGAAAAAGGCTTTTCCCTTTTGAAGCACCCCATTGCGCGCGTCTGCTGTCCCGACTGCCCCACCCCGGCCAGCGACATTCTGGAAAAGGCGTACTACCCAGATTCCGACACCATCTGTGCCAGAGCGCTGGAACTGCTGAAGCAGTAAGGAGGGGATTCCGGTTGGACAAAATCATTGAGCAGGACTGCCTGGAATACCTTGACAAAATCGACCTGTCCCCCTTAAAGGGGAAAACCGTTCTCATTACCGGCGCCAACGGGCTGATCGGAACCTACCTCATTTCCCTGCTGCACCTGGCGAACACGCGCCGGAATCTTGGGGTTGAACTCATCGCGGTCAGCAGAAGCGCCCCCTGCGAAAAACTGCGCGACATCTTCCAAGACCGGTATCGGTTCCTGTCCGTAAACCTTGCCGGGGAGGACCTTCCCGCGCTGCCCTGCAAGACGGATTATATCATTCATGGAGCCACCTACGCGCAACCCGGAAAATTTCTGGAACATCACGCGGAAACAATCCGCCTGAATACGGCAGTTACGGAAAGCCTGCTGAAGCTTGCCCAGCGCGACCACGCAAAGCTTTTGTTCCTAAGCTCTTCCGAAATCTACGGGAACCCCGACCCCGCCCACATTCCCACGCCGGAAGACTTTCCCGGGCTCTGCCCCACGGACAACGTGCGGGCGGTATATGCGGAATCCAAACGGATGGGCGAAACGTTGTGCTACTGCTATCGGGAATTTGAAGGGGTGGAAGCGAAAGCCGCACGGATTTCTATGACGTACGGTCCGGGGGTCAGCATCCGCGACCAGCGCGTTATGGGGCAGTTTATCAATCAGGCGCTTACCAATCAAAAAATCGAAATGTTGGACGACGGCAGCAAGGAGCGAACTTTCTGCTATATTGCCGACTGCATGCTCATGCTGCTCAATATCCTGCTGTACGGCAAGGATTTCGTATACAATGTCGGCGGGCGCGACCGGATCAGCATCCGGAAGCTGGCGCAGGAAATCTGCTCTTTAACCGACAGCACGCTTGTGGTAAAGCCGTCCCGGGAACGCGCCGCCCAAAACATCGAGGTTTCGCCCGACCGGGTTCAACTAGACATCGGAAAAGTCTGCACCGAGTTCAAACTGGAAACGTTCAAGCCTTTCCGGGAAGGCCTTGCGCGTACCATTGCGTGGAACCGGCAGCTTTTGGACTAAACAGCGGGAATCCCTGCCCGTAGGGATTCCCGCTTTATATTTTGTTTCCGGGGCGCCGCGCGAAAACTACACCACACACAAAAACCCCTGTTCACATAATATAATATGATATTTTTAATTTTTTCGGGGTGATAACAGGCATGTCCAACGACAGATTTTTGCTAATCAAGGCCTGGAGTTACATTTTATGGTCGGATGTGGAACATGTTTTAAGCCAGCTTCTGATCGCGGAAATTACAGACCGGATTCCGGTGGTTTACTGGCCGACCCACTGCCTGCACAACGGGTTCGAGCATACCAACGGATTCGAGCTGTATTTTGAACCCGTTTCCAACTATACAATTTTTGATGTGGCAAAACCGGAGTACACCTTTTACCCACCCGTTTGGGATGCGGACAATTTACTGATAGACGATCCGAAGCGGGAAACCTGGGTGTACCGGAATCTGGGCGAAATGATGAGCTGCAAAGAAAACGTTCTGGTCGGCGACGTCTATTTCGATATGTACAATCTGATTCCGTTCATTAAAAAAGAAAATCCCGCCTACGGCATGACCGTCAACCAGATTTACAACTACCTGTTCAAAAAATACATTCGCCTGAAACAGGATGTCGAAGTGGAAATTCAAGGATTTTACAACTCCTGGCTTAGGGAAAACGGGCCCGCTCTTGCGGTGCATGTGTGCGGAGCGGAAAAAAACAGGGTCTTTCAAATTAAAAGCCGAAGGAAAGAGCGCTATCAATACGCTTCGAAAAGCTATAAAAACGCCAAACAGGAACCCACGCAGAAAAAAATCAAGGTACCACGTTTTGGCTTTCGAAAATACAAAATCATGCATCCCAACCGGCCTTATCACGATGAAATCAAAAAGTATATCGATAAATACGATGTGAAAACCATTTTTCTGGCAACCAACAGCGAGGAAGTTCTGAGCGAGTACCGGAAAAAATACGGCCCCATGGTTGTGGCCACACAGTGCAGCCGGCTTACCGGGGAATCGGAAACAGAGTACTTGGACAGCTATATTGTGAAGCGGCGCAGGGGGATCGAAATTCTGAAGGACACCTTCCTTGCTGCGAAATGCGACTTCTTCATCGGGAGCGATTTTTCCAGCCTGTCCCACGCGGTGACCTTCATCCGCGACTGGCCCGATGAAAACGTGAAGCTCCTCTACTGGGAATACGGCAATAGAAAGTATCCGATCAACGTAGCGGTCATCGCCCCGCGCGACCGGAGAGGAATATTCCGGATGGTGGAGGAGTGGCTGGAGAAGCGTTCGGAGCAGCCTTCCTGAACCGGGCGTCTGTGAGGGAAACGTATGAAATGCAAGCTTTTTAAACCGGAAGGGCCTTTTCCCTTAAAGGGGTTCCGCCGGCCGATCCCGGCCAAAGCCTCCGGTCTTCAACGAAAGGATGATTTTGACCATGACTAAGGATCGGTTTTTATTGATAAAGTCTTGGGGCTGTGGTTTCTGGTCGGATGTGGATCATGTGATGGGCCAGCTTCTCGCCGCGGAAATCACAAACCGGATTCCGGTCATCTACTGGGGCCCCAACAGCCGGTACGCAGAGTCTTTTCAGTCCAACGCATTCGATCTCTATTTTGAACCGGTTTCCAATTATACAATTCAGGACATTGCCTGGCCGCACTACACCTTTTATCCCCCTATGTGGAACTCAAAAAACGTGATGATCGAGGATCTGGATAAAATCACGTGGGAACACCGGAACCTTGGGGAGCTGATGACCAGCGACGCAAGCGTTGTGGTAAGCGACGTACACTATTTCGTCCGCCCCATCATTCCCTTTATCCCAAAGGACCACTGGGCCTACGGGATGACTCCGCACCAGATTTACCGGGGACTCTTTGAAAAATACCTGAAGCTGAAACCGGATATCCAAGCGGAAATCGAGGACTTTTACGAAGAGAACCTCAAGGGTTCGGAACCGCTTCTCGGCGTTCACATCCGGGGCGGCGACAAGGTGCGCGAGGTGGAGAAGCTTTCGCACCTGAACAAACGGTACTACTCGCAGATCGACCGTTTTATCCGCCGGTACGGGATTAATAAGATTCTTCTCCTGACCGATACCGAGGATATCCTGAAAAACTTTATCCGGCGCTACGGCTCCATGGTGGTTTACACCGACTGCCGCAGGGGCGAGCTCAACGACACAAAAAACGCCGCTCACCTTCAGAATTACAGCGACAAGCGTCGCAAGGGGATTGAAATTATCAAGGATACCTATCTGGGGGCGAAATGCGACTTCTTCATCGGCAACGGCTACTCCAATGTATCGTACACCGTGAAGCGCCTGAAAGACTGGCCGGAAGACCATATCAAGCTGTTCTTCCGAAATTTGAAGCACGAAAAGCGGCTGTCGAAAAGAAGGACGAAGAAAGAGTGGCGCCGGCGCGCAGAACTGACGCAGAAGCATAAAAAAGAGTATCCGGAATTTTATGGAGGTGTGAACACCTATGCCGAATAATCGATTTCTGCTGATAAAGGCGCTGGGGCACAGCATCTGGTCAGATGTGGACCACGCGATCTGCCAGATTTATGCCGCGGAGCTGACCGGAAGAATCCCGGTTGTCTACTGGGGCATGGAAAGCATGTACAGCGCTTCGCTGAATACCAATTCCTTTGAACTCTTCTTTGAGCCGGTGTCGGAATATACCATTGACGATGTGGTGCGCACGGATTTCAGCTATTACCCGTCGGTCTGGCGGTACGGAAATGTTCTTGCCGACGACACCGACAAACTGAAAATGCAGGACCGGGATTTAGAAAGCATGATGGCCAGCGACGCGGACGTTCTGGTCAGCGACGTTTATTATCCCCTGCGGTCCATCATTCCCTGGGCGAAAAGCGACCACTGGTCGTACGGCCTGACGCCCTGCCAGATTTACCGCAGGCTGTTTCAGAAATATCTGAAGCTGAAGCCCGAAATCAAGCGGGAAATCCAGAAGTTCCACAACGTGAATCCGAATTTCCGGGATGAACGGCCGATTTTAGGCGTTCATGTACGCGGAAAGGCGTTGGTAACCGAAGTGGCGCAGCTTTACGACCTGAACGAGCTTTACAAGCCGCACATCTGGGAATATATCGTCCGGTATAACGTGCGCCACATCTTTGTAATAACCGATTCCTACAAAATGTTCCGCCAGTATAAAAAGCTGTACGGACACGGCGACATGATGATTTACCCGGACAGCAAAAAGACTCCTTTCAAGCCCAGAATTCCGACCTGCCTGCTGGACTACCCGAACAAAAGGCACAAGGGCGTGGAGCTTCAGAAGGACACCATTGAGATCATCAAGGACACATACCTGGCTTCTCAGTGTGATTTCTTCATTGGAAACGGGTATTCCAATCTTTCCAACACCGTCATGCGCCTGAAGGACTGGCCGGAAACGAACATCAGGCTCCTGTATTAAACGAGCCGACCTGCTTTGCGAGGTGACGAAATATGGCTGAAAACCAAATACGATATATCCAAACGATTACAAAGTATTATCCCCAGATAAACCTGACCGACCTCCGGTTTAACCAGACGGACGGAAGGCACTGCGATGTTGTTGCGGTCAACGACGAAGTCCTGTTCAAATTTTCGCGCTGCGATTGGACAGCTGCCTTCCTAACCAACCAGATTCGGTTCACCGATGTTATCCGCAGCCATGTCACCATGCCGCTGCCCCGGATGGAACCCCTGGAAACGGGGGCGGCAAAATGCGAGTTCGTGAGGGGCGAACCGCTGTACCGCGATAAAATCCTGCTGATGAGTGAAAGCGACCAGAACCACATCGCCCGGCAGATTGGCGTTTTCCTGCGCCAGCTTCACGCCATCCCGCTGAAACTGGCAAAGGAAAATTCCATCCTTGAAATTCCGTATGACCTGTCAAGAAAAAACGTCCTGTCGGAATTTGAGCAGATTCAGCGGAAGGTGTACCCATACTGCGACAATTACGAACAAAAGCGCATGGCGCGGGTCTTCGGGCCCGTGCTGGAAAACGAAGATTTCCTGGCCTTTTCTCCGTGTCTGATTCACGCGGGCCTTTCTCCCCGCTGTTTCCTGCATGACAGCAAAACCAAAAAGATCACCGGGGTACTCGGCTTCGGGTGTGCGGGCATCGGCGACCCCGCCTTCGACTTCGGCACCGCGCTTCAGACCTTCGGGGAAACCTTTGTGAAGCGGATCGGAAGGTACTACGGCGACCTGTCAAGCCTGATTGACCGGGCAAGGTTCTACGCTGCCTACAACGAGCTGCTCCAGAAAAAGAGCATTGCGGACCGAATCACGACGCGCGATTTTTCCGGCTTCCGCTTCGATTTCTCTGCGCCCGACCGGATGCCGTCAGGCGCCCCGATATAAACCCCGCGCCCCCAGCCCATTTCTCCTCACACGGCGGTACTGCTCCACATATGATGTACTACATGCGCACGCTCCAGTGCGCATGCGGGACAAAATTATATTTGGGTATAGTGAGGTAATATGAAAAAGACACTCATTACAGGAATCACCGGACAGGACGGTTCCTATTTGGCGGAGCTTCTGCTTGATAAAGGATACGAGGTGCACGGATTAATCCGCCGGAGCAGCTCGGAAAACACGCAGAGAATTCAGCACCTTCTGACCGATGAGGGCGAAGAGAACCAGCGGCTGTTCCTTCATTACGGGGATCTGGGCGACGCCGGCAGTCTGAGCCGTTTGATTGACAAGGTGGAGCCGGATGAGGTGTATAACCTCGGCGCGCAGAGCCATGTCAAAATTTCCTTCGATATGCCGGAGTTCACAGCGGATGTAAACGCGCTGGGCGCGCTGCGCCTTTTGGACAGTATCCGGGAGGTAAACCCGGCCATCCGGTTTTACCAGGCGTCTTCCAGCGAGCTGTTCGGCAAGGTGCGGGAGACCCCCCAGACCGAAAAAACTCCCTTTTACCCCAGAAGTCCTTACGCGGCCGCAAAGCTTTACGCGTACTGGATTACCGTAAACTACCGCGAAGCCTACGGCCTGTTTGCCTGCAACGGCATTCTTTTTAACCATGAGTCCCCAAGAAGGGGCGGCAACTTTGTCACGCGCAAAATTACCACCGGAATCGCCGATATCCTGGCGGGCAGGCAGGACAAAATCATTCTGGGAAACCTCGACGCAAAACGCGATTGGGGCTTTGCGGGCGATTACGTGGAAGCGATGTGGCTGATCTTGCAGCAGGAAAAGCCGGATGATTATGTTGTAGCGACGGGCGAAACCCACACTGTGCGCGAATTCTGCGAGCTGGCCTTCCAGAATGTGGGAATTCCTCTGCGCTGGGAAGGGAACGGACTGGACGAAATCGGGGTCGACAGCCGGACCGGGCGCCAGCTGGTGGGCGTAAGCAGCAAATTCTTCCGCCCGAGCGAAGTCGACCTTCTTCTGGGGGACGCAACCAAGGTCCGGCAGAAGTTGGGCTGGAAACCGAAGGTATCGTTTGAAGAACTGGTAAAAATGATGGTGGAAAATGATTTGAAAGCCCGCGCCTAAGGGCATTGATTTTAACGAAAGAGGGGTTGCATTTGTAAAAGTACAGCAGGATTTATGTGGCGGTGCATACGGGAATGGTTGGTTCCGCTCTTGTCCGGGGGCTGCGGCAGCAGGGCTACCGGAATATTATCACCAGAACGCACGCGGAGCTGGATTTGACCGATCAGGACGCGACACAAAAATTTTTCACGGAACAAAAACCGGAATATGTTTTTCTGGCGGCGGCAAAAGTCGGCGGAATATATGCGAACAGTACCTATCCCGCCGACTTTATCATGGAAAACATGCTGATTGAATGCAATGTAATCAAAAGCGCCTATGAAAATCATGTAAAAAAGTTGATGCTTCTGGGCAGCTCCTGCATTTACCCGAAGATGTGCCCCCAGCCGATTAAGGAGGAGTACCTTCTTACCGGGGAATTGGAACCCACCAATCAGGCGTACGCGCTGGCAAAAATATCGGGAATTGAAATGTGCCGGTCGTACAACCTGCAATACGGTACGCATTATATCAGCGTGATGCCGGCCAGCCTTTACGGTGTGAACGACCGGTTCGACATCAACAATTCCCACGTGATTCCCTCCATGATCATCAAGCTGCACAAGGCCAAGGAGGAAAACCGGCCGTTTGTGGAATTGTGGGGCACCGGAACCCCGTTAAGGGAATTCCTTTATGTGGACGACATGGCGGAGGCGTGCATCTTCCTGATGAATCATTATGATGGGAACGCCTTCATCAACATTGGTTCCGGGGAGGAAATCAGCATCCGCCGCCTGGCGGAAACCGTAAAAAAAGTGGTGGGCTTCGAAGGGGAGCTGATTTTCGACGCGACCAAGCCGGACGGAACGCCCCGAAGGGTACTGGACAATACAAAAATTCTGGAAACCGGATGGCGGCCCAAGGTTGCCATAGAGGATGGAATCCGGAGAGAGTATGCGTATTATCTCAACCATATTTTGAAAACGTAGCTCCTGCAACGATAAAAACTCCGAAGAATCACTTCTTCGGAGTTTTTTCATGACCGTTATTCATCGGATAGCTGGTTTATCACCTCCAACTGCGCATTCAATAGGGCTTCCGCCTTTTTCTGGAACGTAAACATTTTCGCTTTCAGTTCTTCATAAGCCATATTGATTTTATTTACCTGCTGATTCGCGTCGCTCACCATTCTCTGCGACGTTTTCTCCGCTTCCTCCAAAATTCCCTGTGCTTTGTCCGAGGCTGCCGCTTTCATCTCGTCGCTGGTTTTCTGCGCAACCAAAAAGCAATGCTGCATCGCTTCTTCCAGCGATTTATAGTGCTTTACGGTATCGTCCAGCGTGGAAAGCTGTTCTTTCATCTGATTCAGTTCACAGGCGCTTTTTCGATAGTCCTGAATTACCTTCGTCATCACTTCATCGACCTGATTCTTATTGTATCCGTGC
Source organism: Clostridiales bacterium (assembly GCA_012516295.1). Taxonomy (GTDB): domain Bacteria; phylum Bacillota; class Clostridia; order Oscillospirales; family Acutalibacteraceae; genus Caproiciproducens. The sequence continues at coordinate 8,856 of JAAYWU010000061.1, forward strand.
AGAAACGATCTGCCAAATGTGATACTCTCCAGTTTCTCAGGATCATAATTCATCCTATCCGCTCCTTCTAAACTTTACTGAACCGAAATCATTCCTACCTTAATGAGTATTCAGCAAACGGAAATATATTCGTACTTCCCGAACGGATTCCTGAACAAAAGCAAAGGTTGCGTAAATTAATCATCCGGTCCGCGAACGCCAAACGAACCGGCAGGTTTACAGGAAACCAGCCGGTTCGTTTGATTTTTGAGGAGATGATATAAGGAATGGTGTAA
>JAAYWU010000062.1 GCA_012516295.1 Clostridiales bacterium
CATCCGGAAATCAATTATAACGGGATCGATTTGAAAGATGCCGTCCTCGGCCCTGCAAAGCGCAATATTGAGCGGGCGTTTCAGGAGCAAAACAAAAAGCCGGACAATGTTGTATTGATGGCGCAGGATATCGAGCGGCTTTTAACGGTTATGAATTCAAACGATACCGTTGAGAGAATTTATATTCTTTTCTGCAATCCATGGCCGAAGGCAAAGCACAATAAACGGCGCCTTACTTATCCGCGAATGCTGGAAAGCTACAAACAGATTTTGGCTAAGGGCGGCGAAATCCATTTTAAAACGGACGACGCCCCGCTTTTCAACGATTCGGTGGCTTATTTTAAAGAAAGCGGATTTGAAATTAGCAGAATCACCTACGATCTGCATGCGGATAGCTGGCCGGAAGAAAATGTGCTTACGGAGCATGAGAAAATGTTTATGGAACAGGGAATCAAAATCAAAGCGCTGATTGCGAAACTTCCTGTCTGCTAATTTATAAATATTCATTGACAAATACAAAGGATTATTATAATTCCTGTTAATTTAGTAATATTTGGAGGGTGCTGGGCATGGGCGAGGCCATTATTGAAATACGGGCGCTTAGCAAATCTTTCCGCACAAAAGATGGGGAAGTAACCGCCCTGCGGGATATTAACCTGACGATTGAAAAGGGTGAAAATTTCGGGATTATCGGCATGAGCGGCGCCGGTAAGAGCACGCTTGTACGCTGTATCAATATGCTTGAAAAGCCGACGCAGGGTACGGTCCTGTTTGACGGACGGGACATGGCGGAGCTGTCCGAACGGGAGCTGCGCGAAGTCCGGCGTTCCATGGGGATGATCTTTCAGCAGTTCAATCTTTTAATGCAGCGCACAGCGGAGGGCAACGTCTGTTTCCCGTTGGAGCTTGCCGGCATGGATAAGGCTTCCGCAAGGAAGCGGGCGAAAGAGCTTTTGGAGCTTGTCGGACTTGCGGATAAAGCCAAGGCATATCCCGCCCAGCTTTCCGGCGGGCAGAAGCAGCGTGTTGCGATTGCGCGCGCGCTTGCCACGGACCCGAAAGTGCTTCTTTGCGACGAAGCCACCAGCGCCCTTGACCCTACGAAAACGACTTCTATTTTGGCCCTGTTAAAGGATATCAATCAACGGCTGGGCATTACGATTGTCATGATTACGCATCAAATGAGTGTTATTGAGGAAATCTGCAGCCGCGTTGCGATTATTGACGAAAGCCATATTGCGGAGTCCGGTACGGTAGAAGATATTTTTTATAAGCCGAAAACCGAAATCGCACAAAAGCTGGTCTATCCTTCCGGAAGACCTACGCAGCAATTCATCAGCAAGCGATGCATGCGTATTGTTTTTGACGGGAATTCTTCGTTTGAGCCGGTTATTGCCAATATGGTGCTGGAATGCAAGGCTCCCGTGAACATTATGTATGCGGATACAAAGAATATAGACGGCAAAGCGTTTGGCCAAATGGTGGTCCAACTGCCGGAGGACGAAGCTCTGGCGCAGAAGATGTTTCATTATGTTCGTGCAAGAGGATTATCCGCGGAGGAGGTGAATGGTTATGTGGGATGAGGCAACGCTGAATCTGTTGATACAGGGTGTTGGTGAATCCCTGTATATGACGCTTGTTTCCACTTTGTTTGCTTATATCATCGGGCTGCCGCTTGGCATCCTGCTTGTTACAAGCGCAAAGGAAGGGATCCGCCCCCGTCCATGGCTATTTAAAACCTTGGACGTCATTGTGAATCTGACCCGTTCCATACCGTTCCTGATCCTCCTTGTAGCCATTATTCCTTTTACGCGGCTTGTTACCGGGACGATGATCGGCCCGACCGCGACAATCGTTCCGCTGACTTTGTCGGCGGCGCCGTTTGTTGCCCGTCTTGTCGAGTCTTCCATCAAGGAAGTGGATGTCGGCGTTATTGAGGCCGCTCAGTCCATGGGCGCCTCCAATATGCAGATCATCTGGAAAGTCATGCTGCCGGAAGCGAAACCGTCCCTGATTGTCGGGTGCGCTATCGCAACCACAACGATCCTTGGCTATTCGGCAATGGCCGGATTTACAGGCGGCGGCGGGCTTGGCACGATCGCAACGAATTTCGGTTTCTACCGTTATCAGTACGACGTTATGCTTGTGACGGTGGTTCTGTTGGTTCTCATTGTACAGGTGCTTCAGGGGATCTTGATGAAATTGGCGGGGCTCAGCAATAAGAAATAACGATTTTCAAATATTGGAGGGGAATTTATGAAAAAAATCATATCGATTATATTGATCGCAGCTCTATCCCTGGCAGCGCTTGCCGGCTGCGCAAAATCCGGCACAGCGGCTTCCGCGGGAAGCAAAAAGATTGTGGTGGGCGCTTCTCCCACACCCCATGCGATTATTTTAAAGGAAGCTGCAAAATTACTGAAGCAAAAGGGTTATGACCTTGAAGTAAAGGAATTTAACGATTACGTTTTGCCCAATACCGCGCTGGTAAGCAAGGAACTGGCCGCAAACTACTTCCAGCATGTGACTTATCTGGACGATTACAATAAGAAAAACGGCACGGATATTGTTTCCGCCGGATCTATCCATTATGAGCCGTTTGGAATTTATGCGGGAAAAACGAAAAGCCTGGCGGATTTAAAAGACGGCGCGAAGATTTCCGTTCCGAACGATACCTCCAACGAA
>JAAYWU010000063.1 GCA_012516295.1 Clostridiales bacterium
ACATCTGCATTCAATGGCTGCGAAACCAAGTGGCGCTGATCCGTCCGAAAATCATTGTTTGTGTGGGGCGAATCGCCGCGATGAGGCTGATAAAGCCGGATATAAAAATCACCAAAGAGCATGGTGTGTTTTTTGAGAAAAACGGCGTTTGGATGATGGCGACTCTTCATCCCGCCGCGCTTTTACGAAACCCAGGCAACAAACCTGCCGCTTTTGATGACTTCATCAAGCTGCGCGACAAAATGACCGAGCTGGGGATATAACAAAAGGGGCAGCCGTCCGGCCGCCCCTTTTTTGTTGTAATCCCATTGGAAAATGATATACAAATTGTTGAGAATTTATTATTTAATACGGCATGGAAAAGACATCCAGGAATTTTTGCGAAAGCACGTCGTATTCGTTGTTCTCGAGGATGTATTTTCTCCCCCGCTCGCCCATGGCGTTAAGCTCCTCCTTGGATAAAGACGCGAGCTTGCGCGCGGCTTCGGCAATCGCTTTGCTGTCCTCCGGCGGGATGGAAATTCCACAGTTTGCATCCGCTACCATATCGTTGCCCGCTTCAATAGCAAAGATGACCGGTTTCGCCGCCATCATGTAGTCCATGAGCTTATTCGGGCTTACACCGAAACGGAACAGGGGCTGTCTTTGTAAACCGATATAAAGCGCGTCCATCTGGTGTAAAAGCTCCGGAATCTGGCCGCGCTTTACCGGTTCCAGCAGTTCCACCGTTTCCCCCAAATTTCTGTCTTTCACCTTCTGAACCAACCGTTCCCGTTCGGGGCCGGGGCCGATCAGAAGCAGCTTGATCTTCTCTTTCCGAAGCATTTCCCCCGCTTCGACAAAGCTGTCAAGCGCATTGGCAATTCCGTGCGCACCGGTATAGCCGATGAGGAAATAACCCTCGTCATGATACTGTTTCAGCTTATCGTAATACACCGGCGGGTCCGCCATCGGCTTTTCCCAGTCCGCTTTAATAATCCCATTTGGAATACAGATGAACTTTTCCGGCTTCAGGCCATGCTCCACCATATGCCCCTTGGCGTTCGGAAGCAGCGAAACCACGTAATCGCTGTGCTTATAGCAGTAATTTTCCGCCGCCTGCATTACCATGATATAGGGATGGTGCGGGCTCATGCCGCCAAGCTCAATCGGGCTGAGCGGCCAAAGGTCGTGCACCTCGTAAATCAGCATGGCGCCGTATTTTTTCGCGAGCTTATGCGCCGGATAAATGTCCAGCGGATAGGTGGAGGACGCAATTACCGCGTCCGGCTTTCCCTGCGCCGCAATTTCATCACCGTATTTATAAAGCCCGTGCAAAAACGAAAGCATATTTTTAATGCGGCCTACGCCGTTCCCGTGGTATTCCGGGCCGGCAATCCAGAAATAGCGCACGCCGTCGAGCATCTGCTCCATGGTGTTCTTTCCCTGCATGTCCGGATTCTTTGTGCGCAGGTGGGAGTAGGAGCTGGCAACGATTGTAACGTTATGCCCCGCCGCTGCCCAGCGCTTCGCCATAAAATACGGGCGGAATTCCATGCCGTGCTGAGTGGAGCCGGCATAATGATTGATATAAATGATATTCATACATAACCCCTTGCATTCAGAAAAAAGGATTCGAAGCTAGCCGTTGAGCAATGCTGCCGCAATTTTTTCAGACGCCTTGCCGTCGCCGAACGGCATCTGCCCGCGGGCAGCCGGGTCCGGTACGGTGTGCAACGCTTTCTCGTAAATGTCCTCGGTCGTTAGCTTCGCCAGTACATTCCAGTTCCCGTTGAGCGTTTCCACCCATTCGGTTTCCTGCCGCAGCGTGATACACGGCACCTTCATGAACCACGCTTCCTTTTGAAGGCCGCCGGAATCGGTCATTACCTGACAGGCGTTCGAGGTGAGAAGCAGCATTTCAAGGTAGCCTACCGGATCGATCAGCTTAATGTTCCGGAAGCCGCACTTCGCAATGGCTTCTTCCGCGAGCGGCCTTGTCCTTGGATGGATCGGCAGAACGACAAGCTGGGGAAGTTTTTCAAACGCGTTGAAAATACGGATAATGGCGTCCAGCCCGCCGTCGGTCGTTTCCGCCCGGTGCAGCGTGGCAAGCCGGTAATTTTTCGGCTGTATTTGAAGCTGGTCGAAAATAGCGGTTTTGCTCGGGTTATTCTGCGCCACCTTTAAAAAGTGGAGAACGGAATCCAGCATCACATCTCCGCTGATGCTTACGCCCTTTGTGATTCCCTCTTTTTTCAGATTCTCCATCGCGGTCTGCGTCGGACAGAAAAGCCACGCGGATATATGGTCGGTTAACACGCGGTTCTGCTCCTCGGGCATGCGCATATTGTAGGAACGCAGCCCGGCTTCCACATGAGCAACCGGAATGTGCAGCTTGGAAGCCGCAAGCGCGCCCGCGAGCGTCGAATTGGTATCGCCGTAAACCAGCATGACATCCGGCTTTTCTTTCAGCAGGACATCCTCGATTCTCATCAGCATTTCGCCGGTCTGGCGGCCGTGCGAACCGGAACCCACGCCCAGATTATATGCCGGCTTCGGAATACCAAGCTCCTCGAAAAACACATCGGACATATTATGGTCATAATGCTGGCCGGTATGAACCAATACCTCCGTACAATTTTTTTGAAGCGCCGCGGAAACAACCGAAGCCTTGATAAACTGCGGCCTTGCGCCGACAACGGTAACGATTTTCATTCGAATTCCCCCGTATCAATGATAACGGACGTCGGAATTGTCCATGTCCAGCGTGGAAAAGCTGAGTCCGTCGAACGCAACCGGCTGACCGGTTTTCTGCGACTTGTAAGCCGCAAGTATGATCTTCATGGCCTTGATGGCTTCGGTTCCGCTGACCAGCGGATCGGTGTGCGTATGAACAGCGTGAATATAATCGGCGTACAGCATATTGTGTCCGCTGCCGTAAACATCCTTCGGGTCTTTGCCGGAAAGGGCGGAAATATGCGCATCCTGCTCGGCAGGTGTTTCAAAATTCCAGGTTTCGATACGGTTCACGGCAATGCCGCCGATGACTACGGTGCCGGTTGCGCCGAAAATGGAGAGGGTCTCCTCCAGATTTTTCGGATATACGCAGGCGGTGCCTTCCACAATGCCGATCGTGCCATTCTTAAAGCGGATCAAAATGCTTCCGAAGTCCTCCGCCTGAATATCGCGCAGGTAGTTGCCCGTCATGGCCATAATGGTTTCCGGTTCGCCGCCAAGGCACCATTGGAGCAGGTCGATGTCATGAATGCACTGGTTCATCAGCGTGCCGCCGTCCTGCGCCCAGGTTCCGCGCCAGGGGGCCTGCTCGTAATACGGCATGCCGCGGTTCCAAAGAATGCGCGCGGTACCGTTTACCAGCTTGCCGAAACGGCCGTCTTCAATGGCTTTATGCAGTTCCTGAATCGGCTCGTTGAAGCGGTTCTGATGGCAGACGCCGAGCGTAACGCCCTGCTCCTTTGCTTCGCGGATCATCTGTTCCGCATCGGCGGTGCTTAAAGCCATGGGCTTTTCAACCAGTACGTTCTTGCCGTGGCGAATGCAGTAAAGCGCGATTTCCGCATGGTATCCGCTTTCGGTCGCAATGGCGCAGCAGTCGATTTTCTGCTCCTCCAACGCTTTTTTATAATCGGCATAGACGACCGGCTTTGTGCCGGTAGCTTCCTGATAATCCTTTGCCTTCTTCTCCGCGTTTTCCAATACCGGGTCGCAGACGACTGCCAATTCCATCGTATCTGAATTTGCAACTGCCGCGGCTATGTGGTTTTTTGAAATTCTTCCGCATCCTATCAGGGCAAAACGAAGTTTTTCCATATCGGGTCTCCTTTTCTTTCGTCAATCTTAATGCATATTATTCTTCCGCCATATTGCAAACCGGGCGGACACAACACAAAATGCCCCCGTCACTTACAAGAAACGGGGGTAAATGGGTTTATAAAAGTTCAATGTTGGAACGATCCTGTACATCCTTCATTGCGTTTCTGGTGTCGAATACGGCTTTGGAAAGCTTCTGAATCCGGTTGTAATCGAAGCAGGCATGCGCCGTGCAGATGATGACGATATCCGCCTCTTTCAGCAGCTCATCCGTCAATTCCTTTTCGCCGGTGTGAACAATGCCCTTATGCTTGTATTCCGGAATATACGGATCATAGAACTTGGTGTCGGCGCCTTCCTGAATTAAATGATCAATTACATTTAACGCCGGGCTTTCGCGGTAATCATCGATATCCGCTTTGTATGCAACGCCGAGAACCAGCGCCTTCGCACCGTTCATCGCTATTTTCTTGCGGTTGAGCACTTTCATGCAACGGTCAACGACATATTCCGGCATGCTGGTGTTGATTTCGCCGGAGGTTTCAATCAGGCGGGTGTGATAATCAAACTCGCGGGCCTTCCAGGAAAGATAGAACGGGTCGAGCGGAATGCAATGGCCGCCGAGCCCCGGTCCCGGATAGAATGCCTGGAAGCCGTACGGCTTTGTCTTGGCGGCATCGATTACCTCCCAAACATTAATGCCCATGCGGTGGCAGATGATGGCCATTTCATTCGCGAGTCCGATATTGATATTGCGGTATGTGTTTTCCAGAAGCTTCTCCATTTCGGCAACCGCCGGGGAAGAAACCTCGAAAACGCCGCCTTCAAGCACATTGCGATATAAAGCGGCCGCTATTTCCGTGCCGTCCTTGCCAACGCCGCCGACGACCTTCGGCGTATTCTTCGTCTTATACTGCTTGTTGCCCGGGTCAACACGCTCCGGCGAGTACGCAAGGTAGAAATCCTCGCCGCATTTCAGCCTGCTTGTTTCAAGAATCGGCTTTAACAGTTCCTCGGTTGTGCCGGGATAGGTTGTGGATTCCAGCACAACGACCATGCCCTTGTGCAGATATTTCGCAACGGACTCCGTAGAACCCTTTACATAGCTGATGTCCGGCTGCTGGTATTTGTCCAGCGGGGTTGGAACGGCAATCGCCACCGCGTCAACATCTTTAATAAAGGCAAAATCGCTGGTTGCGGAAAGGGCGCCGCTCTCGACAACTTCTTTCAGGGTATCGCCGACAATATCGCCGATATAGTTGTGCCCGGCGTTGACGGCGTCCACTTTTTTGGACTGCACGTCGAAGCCGATGGTTTTGTAGCCGGCCTTTGCGAACTCAACCGCAAGCGGAAGCCCGACATAGCCAAGGCCCACGATTCCGACAACCGCGGTTTTGTTCTGAATTTTATTCATTAATTCTTCTTTGATACTGGACATTTGTATTTCTCCTCATCTTCAGATATTTTGCAGGGTTTTGCAGATATAATCGATAACATCTTCTGTTATATAACCATGCATAGGAAGACTGAATACTGTTTTGCAAAGCTTTTCGCTTACAGGCATGTCCCCTTCTTTATAACCGAGAGGCTCATATACCTTTTGCAGATGCAGCGGCTTCGGATAGTAAATGATGGAAGGAATCCCCGCCGCCTCCAGCGCCGCCATGATTTTGGTGCGCTGTTCCTCGCTTTCCGCTTTAAGAGTATAATATCCAAAGCTGGAAAAATATCCGTCCCGTACAACCGGAACCTGAAATTTATCCTTCAACTGGCTGGCATAGCGCTGTGCCGCCCAGTTGCGGTGCTCCGTTTCCGCATCAAACGCACGCAGCTTCGGGAGAAGGATCGCCGCCTGAAGGGTGTCCAGCCTCGCATTTAGGCCGATGCGCACGTTTTCATATTTAAAAGAGCCTTTGCCATGAACGCGGATGGATTTCAGCAAAGCCGCCTGCTCTTCATCGTCCGTAAAGACGGCTCCACCGTCGCCGTAGCAGCCCAGCGCTTTTGCCGGGAAGAAGCTCGTGGCGGAAAAATCGCCAAAGCTGCACGCCTTCTTGTCTTTAATCCGGCCGCCAAATCCCTGCGCGGCATCCTCAATCAGCGTCAGGCCGTATTTCTTACAGATCGGTTCAATTTCCGGAAAAGCCGCGGGCTGGCCAAACAAGTCCACCGCAATGACTGCCTTGGGTTTTAGTTTACCCTCTTTTACAACCCTTTCCACCTCTTTTTCAAGGCATTTCGGGTCCATATTGAAGGTATCCTCTTCCACGTCGCAAAATACGGGTGTTGCGCCTAAAAGGCTTACAACCTCCGCAGTAGCAAAAAAGGTAAAGGGCGGTACGAAAACCGCGTCCCCAGGGCCGATTCCCTTTGCCATCAGCGGCATAAGCAGAGAGTCCGTTCCGTTGCTGGTGCTGATGCAGTATTTCCGGCCGGTATATCTGCAAAGCTCTTGTTCAAGCTCCACCGTCTGCGGGCCGGAAATGAAGTGACAGCCGCTGAGCACTTCGGCAATTCCCTTATCGATATCCTCCTTTAAAT
>JAAYWU010000064.1 GCA_012516295.1 Clostridiales bacterium
CACAGAACACACAGGGCTGGGTGTTGATCGTCTGGGAGAGCGCCTCGAGCGTGCCTGAAAAGCACTGGTTTGAAGTGCCGGGGCGGATGGCATCGGCCCGGTCAAACACTTCCCTGGCCGCCGGGCTGTTTTCGTACAAATCTTTGCCCATACCGCTGTACTGCGTGCCCTGGCCGGAGAATACGAATGCTATCTTACCCATTTCCCGGCTCCTTTCAAAAGGGTTTCCGCTTCCCCGAACATCTCGCGGATAATCTCCGCGGCGGGCTGTTCCTTTTTTACCAGCGCCGCAATCTGCCCGGCCATGAAGCATCCCTTCTTCTCGTCGCCCTCCACCGCCGCAAGGCGGAGCGCGCCCACGCCGAATGCTTCCAGTTCCTTGTCGGAAACCTCGCTGTTGTATTCTTTCGTCGCGAATTCCCTGGTGAAGCTGTTTTTCAGCGCCCGTACCGGATGCCCTATCCGTTTTCCGGTTGTAATCGTATCAATATCCTTTGCATTGAGGATTTTCTTTTTATAATTCGGATGTACGCCGCATTCTTCCGCGACCAAAAAGCGCGTGCCGACCTGCACGCCGACCGCGCCAAGCATGAAGGCGGCGGCGATTCCGCGCCCGTCCGCAATGCCGCCCGCCGCAAGGACGGGGATATTCACGGCGTCGCAGACCTGCGGCACCAGCGTCATGGTGGTCAGCTCGCCGATATGCCCGCCGGACTCGCAGCCCTCCGCAATGACGGCGAGGGCGCCGCTGCGCTCCACGCGCTTTGCCATGGCGGTGGACGGTACGACGGGAATCACCTTAACCCCCGCCTTGTTCCACGCTTCCATATACGGCGACGGATTGCCCGCCCCGGTGGTAACGACCGGCACCCGCTCGTCAATCACCAGCCGGGCGACTTCGTCGGCGTAGGGGCTCATCAGCATTATGTTCACGCCGAACGGTTTGTCCGTCAGCGCCTTTGCCTTATGGATCTGGTCTTTCAGCCAGTCGGCGCTGGCGTTCATCGCGGAAATCAGCCCCAGGCCGCCGCCGTTGGAAACAGCCGCCGCAAGCTCCGCGTCGGCAATCCATGCCATTCCTCCCTGTAAAATCGGGTATTCAATCCCCAGCAATTCGCAAAGTGGCGTTTTTACCATTGAATTTCCTGCCTTTCCTTATTCAGCATTCAGCGATCTTCTTTTGTCCACCGGAGGACGCATGCTCCCGAGGTAAGCCCGCCGCCGAACGCGGCCAAAGCCAGAAGGTTTCCTTTTTTCAGTTCCCCGGCCCGGTTCAGTTCGTCCAGCAGGATGGGAACGCTTGCCGCCGACGTGTTTCCGAACCGGTCGATATTATAACGGTATTTTTCCGGAGCAATGGAAAGCCCCTTTTTCGCCGTTTCAATAATCCGCAGGTTGGCCTGATGGGGTACCACAAAATCGATTTCGTCCTGCGTAATCCCCGCTTCCCGAATCACTTCCTGCAAATCGTTGCACATGGCGGACACCGCGAATTTGTAAACGTCTTTTCCGTTCATCCGCAGATACTGGGTGGCCGCTTTCCGCTCGGAAAACGGGCAGTTTCCCTCTGTATTTTCAATATGGAGGGGTTCTTCGTTCCCGCTGGCGTGCACTTTAATGGACAGCAGGCCGTCGCCCTCCGAAAGCACCGCCGCGCCCGCGCCGTCCCCGAACAGCACGCAGGTGGCGCGGTCCGTCCAGTCCAGAAGCTTGGACATCGCCTCCGCCGCGACGATCAGGAGTTTTTTTGCCCGCTTCGCCTGCAAATAGCTAAGCGAAACATCCAGCGCGTAAAGAAAGCCCGTACAGGCGGCGTTTAAGTCGAACGCCGGGCAGTACGCGCCGATGCGCTTTTGCACCAGACAGGCAAGCGACGGCGTAATGTATTCCCCGCGGGCCGTTGCGCAGATAATCAAATCCAAGTCGCCGGCGCGGATTCCGGCGTCCTTCAGCGCGCGCCGCGCCGCTTCGGCCGCATAGTCCGTAATGGTTTCCGAAACCGAAACATGCCGGCTCTTAATTCCGGTGCGGGTGGAAATCCATTCGTCGGAGGTGTCGATAATCCGGGACAGCTCCTCGTTGGATTTGGAACATTCGGGCCATGCGCTTCCTGTTCCGATAATATTTAAACTCATATTTCCTCCGTCATGCAGGCTTATCCCTATCAGATGAAAAACAGGCTGTGATAAATCATCAGGACAAGTGCGTTTTTATTTCATATATCCCGAACCCGGGCGGGGAAACGGCTCCTTTTCAGCCGCTTTCCCGCGGGAGCTCCGCTCATGGTGCGGCAAAATAGCGAAAGGGCGCTGTGCGCCCTCAGCCTGCCGCAATATATGCCAACCCGGCGCAACCCGGTCCGGCATAGGTGCCGACAACCGGCCCTATGTCAATCGTTTCGCTGCCGGAAATATCCGCCGACGCCGCCACCGTTTCTTTTAAGAGGCTGAGAACCTGCGGCGCAGAGGTCTCGCCGAAAACAATCGGGTGCTCCGTGTCCGGCTTGTCCCGCTGTATAAGCGTTCCGATCTTCTCGATGGCCGCACGCATTCCCTTTTTCCTGTCCAGAGCGATCATCTCGCCGTCCTTCATGGAAATTATGGGTTTAATATGCAG
>JAAYWU010000065.1 GCA_012516295.1 Clostridiales bacterium
ACAAAGGATACCATTCAGGTAGTCCGCCAGGCGAAGCAGGCGGGGGCGAAAGTGGTCAGCATTACCCGCTTTGAAAAATCCCCCCTTACCGCTTATTCCGATGTGGTAATTTTATGCGGTACCAATGAAGGCCCTCTTCAAGGCGGTTCCACCTCTGCCCGGATCAGCCAGATGATGCTCCTTGACGTGATTTACATGGAGTATTTCAAGAGAACCTATGACGTGAGCAGCTTGAATAAAAAGAAAACGTCGGGTGCTGTTTTGGAGAAGCTATATTAAATAATAAAACGGACGCTCTTGTGCAAAAGACAGGGTCGTCCGTTTTTTGTACGGGATAGGATCCGGATGGTCGAAAAGCTTTGCCGGTAAAGCAGTATATGCTTTGTGTTTATTAGAGTAATGTTAATGGCAGATGTATAAAGCTCGTATAAGGAAAACGATACCCTGGCAGGATGGCACAGAAAAAGTGAAGTGCCATCCTGCCAGGGCGTTTTAGCCCCGCAGCCCTGTATTCGTCCAATGTGCAATACGGAAAACAGGGGATTCCACGGTGCACAAGACACGAATAAACCAACAAAAAAGTGGCGGTATTCCTTGGCGGAAGTGCCGTCACTACAATGTTTAGCGCTCGTGAAGGGGAACATATTCCCTGTGAGCGGAAATGCTCTTATAAGCCGGGCGGATAATCTTACCAACGTTAATTTGTTCCTCCAGCAGGTGTGCGCTCCAGCCGGCAATACGCGCCATAGCGAAAACCGGCGTGAAAAGCTCCGGCGGAAGGCCGAGCATGTGGTAAACAAAGCCGCTGTAAAAGTCAATATTTGCGCTGACACCCTTATAAGTTTTGCGCTTGCGCCCGATAACCTCCGGAGCGAGGCGTTCGACAAGGGAATAGAGCTTGTATTCCTTTGTGAGTCCTTTTTCTTCGGAAAGGCTCTTTACGAATTTTTTAAAGATGTTGGCGCGCGGATCGGAAAGGGAGTAAACAGCATGCCCCATGCCGTAAATCAAGCCGGTGCGGTCGAACGCTTCTTTGTTTAAAAGCTTGTTCAGGTAATCGGCTACCTTATCTTCATCTTCCCAGTCGTCGATATTCTTTTTCATATCCTCAAACATCTTCACAACCTTGATGTTCGCACCGCCGTGCTTCGGCCCTTTCAGCGAGCTGAGAGCCGCCGCGATGACCGAGTAGGCGTCCGTACCGGAAGAGGCGACCACGTGCGTGGTAAAGCTGGAGTTGTTTCCTCCGCCGTGCTCCGCGTGGAGAACCAGCGCAAGATCCAGAATCCGGGCTTCCAAAGCCGTATATTTGTTATCGATCCGCAGCATATACAGGATGTTTTCCGCTACGGAAAGCTCCGGCTTCGGCGTGTGGATAAAGAAGCTGTAATTCGGGTCCACATTATGGGCATAAGCCTGATAGCCGTATACCGCAAGCTGCGGGAACAGAGCGATCATTTCAAGGCATTGCCGCAGGACATTGGGCAGCGAAGTGTCGTTCGGCCTTTCGTCATAGGCATACAAAGTCAGAACGCTTCTGGCAAGCGTATTCATCATATCGAAAGTCGGCGGTTTCATAATGATGTCCATTAGAAAATTGGTCGGAAGGGTTCTGTATTTGGACAGAAGCTGCTTGAATTTTTCCAGCCTTTCCGCGCTTGGTAATTCGCCGAAAAGCAGCAGATAGGTTGTTTCTTCAAAACCAAAGCGGTTTTCCGCGATAAAGCCGCGGACAATATCGACA
>JAAYWU010000066.1 GCA_012516295.1 Clostridiales bacterium
AATTTATTCATGAGAAACGCCTATAATCCGCGAAAAAATGTAATAATATTATTGTTTAACTTTAGATTGGAGCGTGTCACATTGGACAAGTTCGTTATTAAAGGTGGCAATCGTCTTACCGGAGAAGTCAGCATCAGCGGGGCGAAAAATGCCGCGATTGCGATTATACCGGCAGCAATTCTGGCAGATGGTGTATGTATTATTGAGAATGTTCCGAATATAACCGATGTTTCTTCGATAACCAGGATTCTATATGATATGGGAGCAAAGATACGACATATAAACAAATCTACTTTGGAGATTGATCCCAGGCCGATTCATACCCACATTGCTTCTTACGAACTTGCGCGTCATATACGCGGGTCCTATTATTTGTTAGGCGCCTTATTGGGAAGGTTCAACCACGCTGTAGTGACTATGCCCGGTGGCTGTGATTTTGGCGTACGCCCGATTGATCAGCATTTGAAGGGCTTTGCCGCCTTAGGCGCAGCGTATAAATTGGAAGGCGGAATGATTGACGTCCGCGCGGATTCACTAAAGGGCTCCAACATTTATTTGGACGTTGTTTCCGTTGGCGCAACGGTCAATATTATGCTGGCCGCTGTAAAGGCAAATGGTTTGACTGTCATTGAAAATGCGGCGAAAGAACCGCATATTGTCGACCTTGCAAACTTTTTGAACTCGATGGGTGCCGATATCCGCGGCGCCGGTACCGACGTTATTAAAATTTACGGAGTGGAGCGCTTAGTCGGCACTACGTATTCGATCATACCGGATCAGATTGAAGCCGGCACCTATATGGTCGCCGCCGCTGCAACCTGTGGGGATGTTCTTGTGAAAAACATAATACCGAAGCATATGGAATCGATTTCCGCCAAGCTGGAGGAAATGGGTGTGCAGATTGAGGAATTCGACGATGCGCTTCGCGTAAGCCGTTCGGGCCCTCTTACCAAATGCAATATTAAAACAATGCCGCATCCGGGCTTTCCGACCGATATGCAGCCGCAGATCGCGGTGCTGCTTTCTATTGCGAACGGTACCAGTATTATTAATGAAAGCGTTTGGGATAACCGTTTCCAATATGTGGAAGAATTAAAAAGAATGGGGGCGCAGATATCGGTTGACGGCAGATTGGCTGTCATCGAAGGAGTTGACCATTTAAATGCGGCCCCGGTAAAAGCAACGGATCTCCGCGCAGGGGCGGCAATGCTGATTGCGGCTCTTGCTGCGTCCGGCACAACACAAATCGAAGGAATCAATCAAATTGAACGCGGTTATGAAAATGTAGAAGACAAACTCCGCGCTTTGGGATCGGATATCCGGAGGATTCATGTTCCGGAACCGACGGTTGCTCGGGCAATTTAAATAAGATGACGTTCTAAAAGGGATTGACGGCCGTCTTTCCCTTTTCTTAATATACTTAGGAGGCCTTTTATGGCAAGATTATGTCCGCTGTTTAGTGGAAGCAGCGGAAACAGTTATTACATAGGTTCGGCGCGTGCGGGAATTTTGATTGACGCCGGCAGAACCGCAAAGCAGTTAAATACAATGTTGGAATTTTGCGGCATTGCGTTTGAAGCCGTAAAAGCCATTTTTGTTACGCATGAACATTCCGATCATGTAAAAGGCTTGCGAGTGTTTGCGTCGCACCGGCATCTTCCGGTTTATGCTTCCTCCGGCACATTGAGTGCGCTTGAAAATATGGGATGCGTGAACGGGAAATTTCCAACCGACGTAATCGATGAAAACGGAATGGAATGTGCCGATATGTTCATTAAGCCTTTTCGCACTTCGCATGACAGCGCGGAGAGTGTTGGGTATCGCATTGAAACGCACGACGGCCGGGTCGTTGGCTTTTCCACCGATCTGGGCGTATTTTCCGACTCCGTAAAGAAGGAATTAACGGGGGCGGATTTTGTTGTACTGGAATCAAACCATGATGTCGGCATGCTGGAAAACGGACCCTATCCTTACCCGCTGAAACGAAGAATTCTGTCCGATACGGGGCACCTGTCCAATCAGGCGTGCGCGGACGAACTCTGCGGTCTGGTTCAGGCGGGGACGACCCGCTTTTTGCTGGCGCACCTTAGTTCCGAAAATAATACGCCGGAACTTGCGTACCAGACTTCTCTTTGTTCCCTTTCTTTGGCGGGGCTGAAAGAAGGAGTGGACTATCAGCTTTTTGTTGCCCCAAAGGAAAACACGACCGGAAATGTCTTTCTATTTTAGAGGAAGCTATGCTGAATATAAAAATTATTTGCGTCGGAAAGTTAAAGGAGGCCTATTGGCGGCAGGCCTGTGCGGAATATGAAAAAAGGCTGCATGCGTTTTGTACCTTTTCGATTTGTGAAATTCCGGAATCCCGTCTGCCGGACAATCCGTCGAATGCGCAGATTGCCGCTGCGCTGGAA
>JAAYWU010000067.1 GCA_012516295.1 Clostridiales bacterium
CACCCCATCCGGACGAATCGACTCGATTTTTTCCAGCAGCTTCATTCCATCCTTCTGCGTATAGATTATTTCCATACCCGACTGTTCAAAAATTCGACCGTAATCACGGATAAAATCAGCACTATCATTGGCAATAAGAAGTTTAATATGCTTCATCTTATGGTGCCTCCTTACTAATTTTTTTATTACTGCTATATTACCATATATTGGAAAAAATGGCAAGAGGTTGTAAAAATATTTTTCTATTAAGGGGGAATTATAGCAATGAAGCTCTATTTTTAAGACGCTTTTAAAGAATTTGACGCGGATACTCTCTGGGAAACTTCCAGCATATTTTCAGCAAATATGCCGTATCCACGCGTCGGGTCGTTTACAAAAACATGCGTAACGGCCCCGGCAATCTTGCCATTCTGGATAATCGGGCTGCCGCTCATCCCCTGAACGATACCGCCCGTTGTGTTCAAGAGCCTTTCGTCCGTAACATGAAGCACCATATTTTTGCTGTGCAGATTTTCACGATAATCGATTTTTTCAATCACGGCATTAAAATACTGCGGCCTGCCGCCATCCACTGTTGAAAGAATCTTAACGGGTCCTGTCGTAATTTCCTGCTTCATGGCAACCTCCATCGCTTCCCCTTTGGGAACCGTGCGAAGCTTGCCGTAAACACCGGCGGAAACGTTTGCGTCCAGGGTACCCATTGCAGTCTCCGTGGTAAAATAACCGCGGAGTTCGCCGGGATTTCCCTTTTCGCCCTTCGTAATTCCGCTGATGGTGACCGGAACGATATCCCCATTTCGAAGCGGCATCAGTTCATTCGTATCCGTGTCACAAACGCCGTGCCCTAAGCCGGCAAAGCACTTTGTAACCGGATTGTAAAACGTCAGCGTTCCAATTCCCGCCGTACTGTCCCGAACCCAGATTCCCGCTTTATAGCCGGAATCGATTTCGGATTTCACCGGCTTTACGTTCACGTTAAAGCAATGATTGTCTCTTTGAACCGTAAAAGTCAGATTTTTTCCCTGGCTTTTCGACACGGTTTCAATGAGCTCGGCATTCGTATTAACCTTTTTTCCATCAACACAAGTTACGACATCGCCGACCTTCAGTCCCGCAATCGCCGCGGGGTTTACCGTTCCTTCTGCTGTTTTAATGTCGGCTACCCCGACAATGACAACACCGTTTGTGAACAGTTTAATGCCAAACGGCGTGCCGCAGGGAATCAGCAGGGTCTCTTTTACAACGTCTACATTTACCGTTTTAAGGGGGATCACATGATAGAGCATTAATTTCGCTTTATAACTTTTATTTGGCGTGGAACAAATCCCAGCCGATATATCCGCTCCGTTTTCCGTTACTGCCGTAATCGCATCCGAGCCCCATTGTAAGGAGCTTCCCGCGGTCACGCGGTAGGAATCCGGAGTGAAATAGCTGGCCATTCCAATGCTTACCGAATATAAAATCATCAGCACCAAAGAGCATGCGGTTAAACCTTTTAGAAAATTTTTCAAATTTTCACCTCCTTGCGCCGCATTATTAATCTGCCACCGGACGGTGAAAATATTATGACAATTATCTATTTTATTGGGTTTATATGGAAAAATTGATTCCAATCCCGCATTCTTAGGACCGGAATGGCTGCAATTACATGACAAGGCATAAAATCACAAAAACCGCAGCATTTTCCGCTGCGGCTTTTTTCTTTAAAAAATTCTTAAATTCCAAAATCTTATTGCAATTCCCGTTTTGCCTTTATCTTTTTATAAACGACGATTCCTATATAAAGCAACAGAAAGCCGCAGAGAACCGCTACCAAGGTGGCCGATTGGCCAGGACCGCCCATCTTCACCTCGGCCCAAAGGGTGTCGAGCAGTAAATTGGTATCCTCCGGAAGGTTCACGAAAATTTCGGAATTCTTCATGATTGTCTCATCCGGATAAAAGATCGGATTTTCTACCATTTCTTTCGGCATAAGTTCTTTGGCAGCCGTTTCCGGCGTAGAGTAGCCGATGTATTCCATATTCGCGGCGGCAATCTCCGGGTCGCACAGGAAATTGATATAAGCCTCCGCTTCCTTTTTATGCTGCGTGCCGGTCGGAATGCAGACGGCGTCTACAAAAAAGTTCGTGCCTTCCTTTGTAGGAATGGCAAAGCCAATATCGGGATTATCTTTGACAAGGGTTGCGGCGTCGCCCGCGTAATAGGGCGCCAGCCATGCGTCCCCGCTGGACATTTTATCAAAAATCTGGTCCATAACGTAGGCCTGTACAAGGGGCTTCTGCTCTTTCAGCAGCTTTGCCGCGTTCTCCCATTCCTCCGGATTCGTACTGTTAAAGGAATACCCAAGGAGTTTCTGTGCAATGCCAAACGTATCGCGAGGGTTATCAAACATCAAAATTTTACCCGCATATTTTTTATCCCATAGAATTTTCCAACTGTCAACCGGTTCCTTTACATATTTTTTATTGTAAAAGATACCCACCACGCCCCATGTGTACGGGACGGAATATTCATTCGTTCTATCGTATTGCGGGTTACGGAACCGCTGATCAATATATTTAAAATTCGGGATATTCTTGAAATCCAGCTTTTCTACCATGTTTTCCTGAATCAGTTTGGAAACCATATAGTCCGACGGAATAATAATGTCGTAATTTGCCCCGCCGTTCGCAAGCTTGGAGTAGAGGGATTCATTGGAGTCATACGTCGTATAATTCACTTCAATACCGGTTCTTTTGGTAAATTCCTTATTGACGTCGATGGTATCGTCCACTCCGTTTGATATATATTCTCCCCAATTATAGACATTAATGGTTACCCCGGTCTTCGGCGCGGCTTTTTCGGACGTTTCCGCCGCTGCCGAAGGGCTGATTACGCCGGTAACAAAAATCACAGCGGCTGCAAGAGCCGCAATTGTTTTTTTCAATTTTACGCCTCCCCCGCTTTTTCCGCCATCTTTTGGTCTTTGGACTGACGGAAGTTAATAATCAAAAGGAGTACAATAATCGTACCGAACAGCAAAGTGGACAGCGCATTAATTTCCGGGCTGATTCTTTTCCGCGTCATGGAATAGATGAAAATCGGAAGAGTCTGGGTTGTTCCGCTTGTAAAATAACTAATGACAAAATCGTCAATCGAAAGCGTAAACGCCATAATCATTCCCGTAACCACGCCCGGCA
>JAAYWU010000068.1 GCA_012516295.1 Clostridiales bacterium
CCGATGTTCCACATCCCTGAAATATTCCGCCATGGTAAGCCCGGATTCCGCTACGCGCATTCTTGCTCCCGGGGGTTCGTTCATCTGGCCGAATACCAGAGCTGTTTTTTCCAAAACGCCCGATTCCTTCATCTCTGACCACAAATCATTGCCTTCCCTGGAACGTTCCCCTACACCGGTAAAAATGGAAAATCCGCCGTGTTCCGTAGCGATATTATGAATCAGCTCCTGTATTAAAACCGTCTTTCCTACGCCCGCGCCGCCAAAAAGGCCGATTTTTCCGCCTTTTGCATAGGGTGCCAGCAAATCGATTACCTTAATACCCGTTTCTAATATTTCAACAACCGGCTGTTGGCTTTCAAATGACGGCGGTTCACGATGGATAGCCCATTTTTCCACATTTTTCAGAGGAGCCTCCTGATCAATCGTATCCCCCGTTACGTTACACAGCCTGCCCAGCGTCTGCTGCCCGACCGGGACTTTGATGCCTGAACCGGTTGCCGTTACATCCATATCCCTGCAAAGCCCGTCCGTAGAAGTGAGCGTAATGCAGCGTACTGTATTTTTACCGATATGCTGTGCTACTTCCAGAACATAGTCTTTTCCGCTGCGGCTTGCGTGCAGCGCTTCCTTTATATCCGGAAGCTGGTTGTCCGCAAATTCGGCATCTACGATCGGGCCCAGAATTTGAACAATTTTGCCTTTATTCATAGTTTCCTCCTTTTCAGTAATTTTGCTCCGCTGATCACCTCGGTAATTTCCTGGGTAATTGCCGCCTGACGCACCCTGTTGTATGTAACGGACATCCCTCTCAGCATTTCTTTCGCGTTTCTGGTCGCGGATTCCATTGCCAGCATTCTGGAATTCTGTTCGCTTGCGTAGGCCTGAACCAGCGTTCCATAAAGAAATCCGGTAATATAATTCGGAATAACATGATTTAAAACAGCATATGGGGTCGGCAAATAATTTGTTTGGTTCGTTTCGCCGCTGTTTTCCTCCTGTTCCTGAAAATCCGCTTTATCCAAGGGAAGCAGCTTTTTCATTTCCGCCTTACACTCCATGGAATGAATCATCCGGGTGTAAATAACATATACCTCGTCCAGCTTATTTTCATTATACATCTGAAGGATCCTGCCGGATATCACTCTGGCCCGATGGATTGTAGGGTTCTGGACCGTGTAATGAAACTCCTCATCATAAGGAATTCTCTTTTTCTCAAAATGTCTTCTCCCCACCTGGCCGATTAAAAAGAAAACCGGTTTCCCTTCTTTTTTGAGCTCGCTTTCCGCAATCTTAATCACGTTATGATTATAAGCGCCAGCTAAGCCCTTGTCTCCCGTAATAATAAGATAGCCCTTTTTCTTTTCATTGGACGCTTTCGGTTTTGAGTGAAAATAAATGGATTCGTTATCCTCCGGCACTTGTTTGATGACTTTTGCAATCACATCCTGCAAAGTATAAAAGTACGGTTCCGTATTCTTCAGGGATTTTTTGGCCTTTTGCAGCTTCGAGGATGCAATCATATACATCGCGTTCGTAATCTTCATGGTATCCCGAACGCTGTGAATTCTGCTCTGGATTTCCCTTAAATTTGACATTTCACCCACCTGCTGTCCTTATACTCGCCTGCCGCTTCTAAAATCTTTGCAGCAAGTTCATCGGAAAGCTTTTTCGTATCCTCGAGTTCCCGAATGATTTCGGGATGCTTCTCCATAAAGAATTCAAGTAATCCTTCGCGGTACTCCTTAAATTCTTCTATGCGGATATCAACCAGTCCCTTATGCGTTGCCACATAAAGCAGGATTACCTGCTCCGCCATGCTCAACGGCTTACAGGCCGGCTGCTTCAACAGCTCCATCAGTCCCTTTCCATAATTCAGCTGGTACTGCGTTTCCTCGTCCAAGTCCGAGCTAAACTGGGTAAAAACTTCCATCTCGCGGTACTGTGCAAGGTCAATGCGGATACTGCCCGAAGCCTTTTTCATCGCTTTTGTTTGCGCCGCACCGCCAACACGCGAAACGGACAGGCCAACATTCACCGCGGGACGCTGGCCGGAAAAAAACAGATCGCTTTGCAGAAAAATCTGACCGTCGGTAATGGAAATGACGTTCGTCGGAATATAGGCCGAAACGTCCCCGGCCTGCGTTTCAATAATCGGGAGTGCGGTGATGGAACCCCCGCCCAATTCAGGCGTCAATTTGCTGGACCTTTCAAGGAGCCTGGAGTGCAGGTAAAAAACGTCGCCCGGATACGCTTCCCGCCCCGGCGACCGTTCAAGCAAAAGGGACAACGACCGGTATGCCACGGCATGCTTTGATAAATCGTCATAAACGATCAGCACGTCCCTTCCCTTATACATAAAATACTCCGCCATGGCGGTTCCGGAATAAGGAGCAATATATTGCAGGGACGCAGGATCGCTTGCCGTTGCGCTTACAATAATGGAATAGTCCATTGCGCCGTATTTCCGAAGGGTGCTTTCCACCTTTGCAACGGTGGATGCCTTCTGGCCGATGGCTACATAAATACAGATGACATCCTTGCCCTTCTGATTGATGATGGTATCGGTTGCAATGGTGGTTTTGCCCGTCTGCCTGTCGCCGATAATCAGTTCCCTTTGCCCGCGGCCAATCGGGAACATGGAATCAATCGCAAGGATGCCGGTTTCCAACGGTTGGTTAACCGATTTGCGGTCGACAATGCCGGGTGCTTTATTTTCAATCGGGCGATAGCCATCCGCCTGTATTTCTCCCTTCCCGTCGATGGGACTGCCCAAGGCATCAATGACCCTTCCCAGAAAATTTTCACCCACCGGATTCCCTGCGTTTCTGCCGGTCCGGATTACACGCGTGCCCTCTTTCATTCCTGAATCGCGGCCAAACAGGATACACCCGATTTCATTCAGCCGTATATCCTGTACCATGCCTTTCACGCCGGTATCGAAAATCACGATTTCGCCAAACATTGCATGATCAATTCCGTCAACCGTAGCAATTCCGTCCGCGTACTGCTTCACAATGCCGATTTCCCTGTCCGACTTGTCAAACTCCGACTGCTCGATTTCAGTTTTCAGGATGTTAATAATTTCATCGGAACTGGATAGTGAAGAAGCGCCCTTTTTCATCTGCTCTTTCATCTGCTGAAGCCGCCCGCGCATACTCCAGTCAAATTCCTGATTTCCGGCCCGAATAATGAACCCTCCCAGAAGATCGGGGTCTTCTTTCAGCTCAATCTCTATTTTATCAAGAGCAATATCATATTTTTTTGCCAGAAATTCTTTGATTTTCTGTAACTGACTTTCATCCGGAGCCGTCACATAGAAAATAGTGACCGGCAAAACATCTTCGCTTTCTTTTGATAAAGCTTTATATGCTTCGAAAATCTCTCCCCAGAAGCTGAATTTTTGATTGTCGCAAAGGAGCTTTAAAAAGTCCCGGATCTCCGCCGGAAACACTTTCTCTACAATGTTATGCTTTTTTTCTACGGGCATCACGGGATTGGAAAGATCGGCTTCTACCTGCGGTAAGGCGGCAAAAATATCCGCAGTCTGCTTCACAACCTCCTTCGGAATCAGAAGATTTTTAAGCATCTGCGCATATTCAGTTGCTGTTCGACTCATATTGTTCACCCGCTTCCGCTAAAAAACAATCGTATAATTTTTGATTATTTTCCGCCGTATTCCTTTCCCTGACAATTTTTTCAGCGGCAGTAATGGCCAGATCGGTGATTTCACCTTCCAGCTTGCAAAGCACCTTTCTGCGTTCCATTTCAATATCTTGCTTTGCCTTCTGGTAAAGCTTCCGGGCCTCTTCATCCGATTTCTGTAGAATACGCTCGTATTCATTTTTTGCCCGCTCCTTTGC
>JAAYWU010000069.1 GCA_012516295.1 Clostridiales bacterium
CCGTTACATCGATGTCTCCGACCTTGCCGCCGCTGACAAGAACAGAATCGTCGCCTGCAGCAACAGGAGCGCCGCCGGTTGTAATGTTGCCGACTTTACCGTCTGTTACGTTTACGGAACCGCTGTCAATATCAATGGAGCCAACGTTCGCATCGCCAATGGTAAGAGTGCCGACTGTGCCGGAAATCTTCTTTACATTGGTGTTTTCATTGACGGAAACGCTGGTGGTGCCGGCCGGGAATACAACTTCGCAATCTGTTACAACTGCGGAAGCAGAAGTTGCGTCGCCCGTCAGGACGCTCTTGCCGTCCGTCTTGGAGATGGAGAATGCTGTGCTGCCCGGTAAAACGGTTGCAACGTCGCATTTCTTTTCAATCTTTGTCTTCAGAGTATACTTGTCGTCAGAATCGGTGGAAGCCTTAGAGGTTGAACCGTTAGCAACAAGCTTCTTAACGGTAACGGTTACATTGCCGGTGGAAGCGTCCTTTGTGTACTTGTCGGTTACAAAGCTTTTGCCGATCGTAACAACCGGGAACTGAGTGAATGCAGAAGTTGTGTTGACTACCGAAGCATGAACATCCGTGCCGGTAATGCTGAAGCTGTAAGCATTCTTGTCCGTAATTCCCGAGGTTGCCGTCGTTAAGTCTGCCGGAAGGTATGTAGCTAAAGCAGAAGTGGCGGCCGGCACTGCCTTGTAGATGCCAAGGGTCTTTGTGCTGTTGGCGGTCTGTGCAAATGTTTCGAAATCATCGAAGCCTGTGCCGGAATCCTTTGTGGCATAATTCGGATCATACTCGCCGTAAACGATCTGATCTTTGTCATAAACATATACCGTCAGGTCGCGTCTTGCCTTAACCGTATAGTCATTGCCGTCGTCGTCGGTGTAGCTGCCTTCGTAAAGAACAGAAATAACTTCCTTACCGGAAGCGGAGCTGCTCTTCAGTTTGAGCGTTGCTACATCCGTAGAGCTGTTCACGTTTAATGAAACAAGCTTATCACCCGATATATGAGAAATTGCGCTGATTTTCTCGTCTGTAACAGCATGGTGATCGACTGTTTCAAATTTAAAATTGCTGCCTCTGCTAAACAGAAAATCCGTGAGGTTCGCTGTGTTTACCGCACCGCCGTTAACGAGATAAATCGCATCTTCGTTCGTGTCGGTGATTACTCCGGACATCGTCTTGGTGGACGCTTGAGCGAAGCTGACTGAAAAGCTGGAAACGACAAGCGCTAACACAAGCACAAGCGAAACAACTTTTCCTGTGATTTTTTTCATCCTGTTTGTCCTCCTTAATTAAAATAAGCACCGTGAAATAACTTTTCTGCGGATTTCAAACCTTTTTGTCCCTTAAATGGTTAGTTGTACGTATTTGCATGTGCTATGAGAATGAAACATACATACTCGCCATGGGCGTTAACAAAGCTGGCACAGAATTCGAATTGCCGGAACAAGCCCCACACCCAAAATTCATGCCGCGCCCTGTACACCGCGCGGTTTGTTCCTGTTTACGAAATAAATCTCAAACGGGCAAAAAGCTGCAGCACCGGTATCCTGCCATTGTGCATAATTCGGTATAAAAACCTATAATACATTTTTACGGGACCGTATGTTCCTATCTGGCATAAATGTATAACGATACCTCTTTCTGCAAATTTTATTAAAAAAATCCAACATATTATTCCACCCAGCGCTGTGCTCATTATATAATATTTTTGTACTGTGTCAATAATATGCTATACTATTTCCAGTAATTTCTATTTAATTTTACCATATTCTAGAAAGATTTTTTCCAGTCTTCTTTTTTAATTGCGTATCGGATAAATATTCAAGATAATATTACTTTTATGAAAAAAGCAGAACTGAGCAGAAAGCATTCGCAAAATATTTCCAAGCGAATTATAAAATCTTTCCTGCCGACAATTTTTAACCGGAAACCCGTTGTTGTATTTACGACCTGCCGCCAACGAAATCCCTCTGATGCAATAAATAAACACATCCCCGGTTCCGGCATGCCAACTTCGTTTTTTATCCGTACTTTTCATACGCCAAGGGAAAAATGCAGAAAATTCGCAAAACAGCAGCGATTCCAGGAAAAAGAGCTTGACTTTTTCAAATATATCGAATATAATAGTAAAGCTGTCAATTGTGACAGGCAAAATTGCGCTCGTAGCTCAGCTGGATAGAGTGCTTGACTACGAATCAAGAGGTCGCGGGTTCGAGTCCCTCCGAGCGCGCCAGAAAAAATGATGGAAACCCGCATGAATGCTGAAAAATCCAGTATTCATGCGGGTTTTCGTTTTTGTGCAAAATATATGCTTAGATATGCTGATTTAGCGTCGGTTACTACCGCGTTACTACCGCTTTATGGTATCTTTTCAATAGATTTTTGGAGTTTTTCTGCCGACTGGAAGATATAGTTCTCAACATCGACGTAATATTCCGTATGCCCCATCAAGGCGATGAAGTCCTCTTCACGCACATCAGCCGTACTCATGAGCGTAGCAAACGTACGTCGGGTAGCGTGTGGAGTGAGCTTGCGAACCTCGATTTTTTCCAATGCAGGGTAAAAGCATTTTTCGCGAAAATATTTTACCGGATATGGTTTCCCGTCCGTCCGGCAAAAGATTGTTTCTCCGTTCTTCGCCAGCCATTCATCCAAAATAGGCTTTATTTTATGATGTACCGGTACCACTTTATTTCTGCCTGCGTCTGTCTTAATTCCGCCATACAGGGCGCATACGCCGTTTTTTTCGTGAACGTTGAATTTGCTTAATGTCAAAAATTCCGTGATTCTAAGACCTGTGTAGCACATAAAAAGTATGCAATCTGCGAACGGAATTTTTTCGGCTTCATTTGTTCCGAAGGCAGCGTTTTCAATCTTTTTTAACTCCAACTCATTGAAACAGTCTTTAACTC
>JAAYWU010000070.1 GCA_012516295.1 Clostridiales bacterium
ACAATGGGGTAAAGTAATGGTAAATTATAAAATAGATTTAGCACTCAAGACATAAGAGTGCTAAAATCAGGATAGAGGTGCAAAGGTTGGAGTTAAGCGAACGAAAAAGAAAAATATTAACGGCTGTAGTGGAACTATACATTGAGACCGGGGAACCGGTTGGATCCAAGGCGCTTTGCGACAACCTTGATTTTACCGTTTCCTCCGCAACGGTTCGCAACGAAATGAGCGAGCTTGC
Source organism: Clostridiales bacterium (assembly GCA_012516295.1). Classification (GTDB taxonomy): domain Bacteria; phylum Bacillota; class Clostridia; order Oscillospirales; family Acutalibacteraceae; genus Caproiciproducens. The sequence continues at coordinate 239 of JAAYWU010000070.1, forward strand.
CGAAATGGGGCTGCTGGAGCAGCCGCACACATCGGCCGGAAGGGTGCCCTCCCAGAAAGGCTACCGCGTTTACATTGACACGCTGATGAAAAAGCGTCCGGTTACAAAAGAGGAACAGCGCTACATTGACAGCCTGCTGCTTCCCAGCGCATACGACCCGGAAAAGCTGCTCGACGGCGTGGCCCGCGCGCTGGCGGGGATGACCAAATTCGCGGCGGTTTCCACAAAGCCCAGCGGCAGCGGCGCCGATATCCGCGCGATTCAGTTCGTGCAGACGAGCCGGCGCACCGCGATGGCAATTATCATGACTTCGACGGGCACCTTAAAAAGCCGTGTTTTCCACTGCGATTTTGACCTTACGCCCGATATCCTGCGCGTGTTTTTCCGGGTGCTGAACGAAAAGCTTGCCGGCCTTCCGGTGGCAACGGTCACGCCCGCGTATATCCAGTCGCTTGCGGCGTCCCTCGGCGAAATGACCATGCTGATGAGCGACGCGCTGATGGCGGTGTTGGACGTAGCGCAGGATTTAATGCAGACGGAGGTCTGCCTTGACGGGGAAATGAATCTGCTGTACCATAACGATCTTGGGCAGGCGGAAATCCGGCGCATTATGGATTTCCTCTCCCGGCCGCAGGAACTTTCCCGTCTTTTATTGCAGCAGACAAACGGGTTAAAGGTATTAATCGGCGAAGAAACCCACCGCCCGGAGCTGAGCGAATCCAGCGTAATCGTGTCACGGTATAACGTGGCGGGCCGGGAAGCGGGCGCGATTGCAATTATCGGGCCGACGCGCATGAATTACGGAAAAATCATGTCCAATATAGAATATCTCTCCGGCTCTGTCGGAAGAATGCTGACGGAGTTGTTGGATATGGAATAGAAAGGGGCTACGGTTTTGGATAAAGAGCGTATAGACCAAAAGGATAAGCGAGAAGAAGCGGCGCAGCCGCAGAATCATGAAGCAGAGGTACAGGAAGAAAAAGATACTTCGCAGGAAAAGACGGTTGAAAAGCAGAGCGGACAGCCGCAAGAGGCTTCCGAAAAAAAGGCTTCGAAAGAAAAAATGTCTGAAAAGCAAGGCAGTACGGCGGAAGAAAAGGCACCGGCGGACGAAACAAAGGAAGAGCTTGCAAAAGCGCAGGAAGAATTGAAAAAGCAGAAAGAAATCCTGTTGCGTACGGCCGCGGAATACGACAATTACCGCAAACGTACGGAGCGCGAGAAAGCGGCGGTTTACACCGACGCGACAGCCGCGGCAGTTACGGAGTTCCTTGGGGTTGCCGACAACCTTGAGCGGGCGCTGGAACAAAAAGAGTGCAGCGTGGAAGATCTGCGCAAGGGCATTGAAATGGTCCAGACACAGCTGATGAAAGCACTTTCCAAGCTGGGCGTAGAGCCGATGGGCAAGGCCGGGGAAACATTCGACCCCGATCTGCACAACGCGGTTTCCCATATCGAGGATGAAAACGCCGGGGAAAACACAATTACCCAGGTGTTCCTGAAAGGTTATAAAATTGGCGATAAGGTAATTCGCCACGCGATGGTTCAGGTTGCAAACTAACCTTTTTATATAGAAGTTTCCATGAATTTATTGAACTGAACTGAATTGAATCATTGGAGGTATGATTATGTCAAAAACAATCGGTATTGACTTAGGTACTACAAATTCCTGTGTTGCGGTTATTGAAGGCGGCGAGCCGGTCGTTATTGCAAACGCGGAAGGGGCAAGAACCACCCCGTCCGTCGTTGCGTTTTCCAAAACAGGCGAGCGTATGGTCGGTCAGGTGGCAAAGCGCCAGGCAATTACCAACCCGGACCGCACGATTTCTTCTATTAAAAGAGAAATGGGTTCCAACTACAAGGTGAATATTGACGGAAAGAGTTTTACTCCGCAGGAAATCTCTGCGATGATCCTGCAGAAGCTGAAGAGTGACGCGGAAGCCTACCTGGGCGAAAAGGTCACCTCGGCGGTAATTACTGTTCCGGCTTACTTTACCGACGCGCAGCGCCAGGCAACCAAGGACGCGGGCAAGATTGCGGGCCTTGATGTAAAGCGTATCATTAATGAGCCTACGGCTGCTGCGCTTTCCTATGGCGTTGACAAGGAAGAAGACCAGAAGGTCATGGTTTACGACCTTGGCGGCGGTACGTTCGACGTTTCCATCATCGAAATGGGCGACGGCGTTCAGGAAGTTCTGGCAACCGCCGGTAACAACCGCCTGGGCGGCGACGACTTTGACAAGCGCATTATGGATTGGATGATTTCCTCCTTTAAGGCGGAAACAGGGATCGACCTCAGCAGCGACAAGATGGCGATGCAGAGGTTGAAGGAGGCCGCGGAAAAGGCGAAGATTGAGCTTTCCAGCATGACCACCAGCGCAATCAACCTGCCGTTTATTACAGCGGACGCGAGCGGCCCGAAGCACCTTGCCCTTACCCTTACCAGAGCGAAGTTTAACGAGCTGACCGCCGACCTTGTGGAAAAGACCATGGGTCCGGTTCGCCAGGCGCTTTCCGACTCCGGTTTGAAGATTGAGCAAATCAACAAGGTTCTGCTTGTCGGCGGTTCGTCCAGAATCCCGGCGGGTCAGGAAGCGGTTAAGAACTTTACCGGCAAGGAGCCGTTCAAGGGCATTAACCCGGATGAGTGTGTAGCCATCGGCGCCGCGATTCAGGCCGGCGTGCTCGGCGGCGAAGTCGAAGGCCTTCTGCTTCTCGACGTTACCCCGCTTTCGCTGGGCGTTGAAACCATGGGCGGCGTTATGACAAAGATTATTGAGCGCAACACCACCATCGCGACCAAGAAGAGCCAGATCTTCTCCACCGCAGCGGACGGCCAGACACAGGTTGAAGTCAATGTTTTGCAGGGTGAGCGTGAATTTGCCCGCGACAACAAACAGCTCGGCCTGTTCAAGCTGGACGGCATAGCCCCGGCGCCGCGCGGAGTGCCGCAGATCGAAGTTACTTTCGATATCGACGCAAATGGTATCGTAAACGTATCCGCCAAGGATCTGGGTACGGGCAAGGAGCAGAAGATTACCATTACTTCCAGCACCAATATGAGCAAAGAGGATATCGATAAAGCTGTTAAGGAAGCAGAAAAATATGCGGCGGAGGATAAGAAGCGCCGTGAAGAGGTTGAGCAGAAGAACGCAGCGGAAAACCTCTGCTACTCGGTTGAGAAGCTTATAAAGGACAGCGGCGACAAGATTGACGAAGCCGACAAGACCGACCTGAACGCAAAGGTCGCTTCCCTGAGGGAATCCATCAGCTCGAACAATATGTCGGAGATTAAGTCGAAGAGCGAAGAGCTTCAAAAGGCCATGTATGCGGTGAGCGAAAAGCTGTACAAAACGGCCGCGCCGCAGCAGCCGGTTCAGGATCAGCCGACACAGGATGCAGCCGGAAACAATGTTTACGACGCAGAATACAAGGATGTAAATGACGACAATAAAAAGTAATCGTCTTTTTAGCAATGAAGAATGATTCGTGATTGATGAATCTGTGGCAGCCAGCTTCCCGAAAGGGGAGCTGGCAATCATGGATTGAAAGGCAGTTTTCGCCGCAGAGTCATCCTTCATTTGTCATTTTTCATTTTTTTAGGAGTGATTAGGATTGGCTGATAAAAGGGATTATTATGAGGTGATGGGGGTACCCAAAAACGCCACGGATGCGGAAATCAAGAAAGCGTACCGCAAGCTGGCGAAGAAATAACACCAC
>JAAYWU010000071.1 GCA_012516295.1 Clostridiales bacterium
CGTTTGCATTCCGCTTCAATCTCCTTTGCCAACCCGTTGGGAACGTTTGTGTTTTCCAATGGGATGTTCACTTTTTGGAAAAAGTTTGTGTTCATATAGTAGCGGTAGCTTTGCTCATGGTCGGGAGCCAAACCGCAGTACTCATCCAAATTAACCGTGTGTACTTTGGAAAAATCAATATCTCCCTTTTTGTACCACTCTGCAAGCTGGCTGTAAACACCCAGCGGGGTGGAACCGGTTGCCAGACCCAAAACCGAATGGGGGAACAAAATCACTTGGGCGGATATGATATTCGCCGCTTTTCTGCTCATGCTTTGATAATCCGGTGCGCTGATGATTTTCATTGTTAATCTCCCTTTCCTTAAATAAAAAAATAATTTATTTTTATAAACTGTATTGAAAATCATTTCTACAACAGATTATAACACAAAACAGAAAAAAACTACAGAGCAAATTACACAAAGCTCGCTCTGCAGTTTATCTTTTATCCGGTTTTCAGCTCATCAAGAAAGGCAAGGGCCTTTTCGCCCGGGACAGGCTTGCTGATGTAATACCCCTGAATCAGGTTGCACCCGCATTCGGAGATACACTGCGCCTGCTCCTTTGTTTCCACTCCCTCGGCAATCACCTTCAGATTCAAGCGATGCGCCAGCCGGATGATCATATCAACAATATCTCTCCTCACCTTATCGGATACGATGTTGTCAATAAAGCTTTTATCAATTTTTACCGCATGGATCGGCAGTTCCTTTAAGTAAGAAAGCGAAGAAAAGCCGGTCCCGAAATCATCCAGATAGATACTGATGCCGCAATCCGTGAGGATTTTCAGTTTTTTAACCACATCATCAAACGATTCAATCAGGCAGGACTCCGTAATTTCAATCGCCACGCTCTTCGGCTCCAGCTCGTAATAGCGGAAACGTTCGATTACATAATCCGTAAAATCCGCCTGCATTAACTCAATCGGCGAAGCATTAAAGGACACACAAATGCCGCTATTCCTTATACTTTTTGCAAAAGCAAAAGCTTGGTTAATCATGAAACGGCCCAATTGCTTAATAAAACCGGTTTCCTCGGCCAGCTCGATAAACTGCAACGGAGGAACCATTCCGAATTTTTTGCTGTTCCAGCGGGCCAAAGATTCAAAGCCGACAACGGTTTTATTATCATAGTCATACTGCGGCTGATAGTAGCAGACCAGCTCCTTGTTGTAGATGGACAATTTCAGCTCTGAAAGCATTTGGAAGCGACGCTCAATGGACATTCTATACTGGTCGTTGTAGATTTCATAGCTTCCCCTTGTGTTCTTTTTTGCCTCCTGCAACACAAACTCCCCGCGGTTTATGATATCGTCAAACTTATTTTCCTTAACAACCTCGCTGTAATTAAAGAGAAGAGCGCCAATGCTGCAGGTTAACTGGATAACATTTTTCCGAACCAGAAAAGGTTCTTTAAACAGTTCGACGATCTTTTTCGCGAAATCCTCTAATTGGGCGTTTGTACTGATATTCGAGATAAACAAGGCATATTCATCGCCGCCGATTCGTCCGATAATGTTGTTCCTTCCGCTAAGCATTGCCAAGCGTGTGGCGGCGGCGGCAAGGAATTCGTCACCTACATCGTTCCCAAACGTATTGTTTACGGAACGGAAATTATCCACA
>JAAYWU010000005.1 GCA_012516295.1 Clostridiales bacterium
AATGGCGCGCGAGTTTTCCTTTAATTTTCCCATGGCGAAACCTCCTTTTCTGTGTACAAATCATTCTTCCTTCTCGCGAATCTGTATGGCAAGCGCCCGGTTGAAGAAATAAGTAATCGGCATAATAGCAATCGTGTAGCAAAAACGCGGGATGTAATGGGCCGTAAACGCATACCCGGGATACTCATAATTAAACAGCAGATAGAAAAACACCCAATGCAAAAGGACCAGCGCCCCTGTTACAATGAACGCGGTGAGCATCGCGGTCAGGAAATTGGTCTGAATCAAATCGGCCGCGAAAAGCCCGATCGCATAACAGGCCGCGCAAAGCAAAAGCGCATGGAAACCCAGCACGCCGCCCCCGCCGAACTCAATCAGCACGCCGGCCAGCAGGCCGAAGCTCATGCCCGCGGCTTCATTTTCAAACAAGCTGATGGAAAGGACCGCGGGGATCAGCAGCACCGGCCTTGCGCCGAACAGGCTCGGGACCAAGCCGGGCGTTTCCTGCACGATGAACAGCACCAGCAATTCAATTGTATAGGCAAAGTAGCGGATAACCTTCATTTTCTGCATTTACTTTCCTCCGGAGGCAGTCGAGGAGGCGGAAGAAGAAGCCGATGCGGGAAGCGCCTGCCCCTGTCCTTCAAAAGAAGTGATAACCATTACGTCGCGCACGCTTTTCACGTCGACAAAGGGCTTTACCTCCGCGTAAAGCGACACGTCATAGGGATCGTTTTTTACTGCCGTAACCGTTCCGATAGCAAGGTTGCGCGGGTAAACGCCGCCCAGCCCGCTGGTCACAATAATATCCCCTTCCTTCACGGTCGTTCCGGCGGCAAGATAGCTCAGCTTTAACAAGCCGCTGTCCGCAAGCTTAATGTTGCTGCTGATCACGCCGGAGTCGCGGTTCACCTTGTCGATGGCGCTGATTTTTGTGTCGGCGGAAAGAATCGTGGTCACGCTGCTGTAGCTGGTGTTCGCACTGGAAATCCAACCAACAACGCCGTTTTCGGTAATAACCGGGTCGTTTACGGATATCCCGGAAGAGGTACCCTTGTCAATCTGGAAATTATAAAACAAATCGTTGGGGTCGCGGCCGATTACCGCGGCGGAAACCGGCTTGAAGTCCCGATTTTCGTTTTTCAGCTCCAAAAATTTCCGGAGCTGTGCGTTTTCCTGCTGATACGTATAGTATTTAATAAGTTTCTGATTCAGCTCGGCGACCTGCTTTTTCAGCGCGGCATTTTCCGCCATCAGCTCGTCGTTGGAACGGGTGACGGACTGCGCGGCAACCGCCGCGTTGTTTGTTATAACGGTGCTGACCTTCTGCATCGGCGTCGAGACAAGGCTGATCAGGTTCTTCGTGAAGGAGCTGTCGTTGCTCGCCGTAAAAAGCATCAGGCCGAACAGAATAAAGATAACGGCTATCAAAATTTTAAAGCTTGTGGTATGGAAATAATCTTTCAAAGCAGCGCCTCCTTTCTAAGCGGCACATCCCGCCGAAGCGGAAAAACGGAAGAGCGCCCGTTTAAGAAGTGCAAAAAGCGGAGAGTGGCAACCCTCCGCTGTATTCTTTCCGAATTTATCTTTTGTTGTTTTTGTAGTAGGATGCCGGCATATTCACTTCAAGGAGCTTGCCTGTTCCGTCCACAACACAATACAGCGGGCTTTCGTCAATATGGACGGGCATTCCGGTTTCCTGTTCCACCAGTTTGTCCAAGCCGCGGAGCAGCGCGCCGCCGCCGGTAAGCATGATGCCATGGTCAATGATATCCGCGGAAAGCTCCGGGGGCGTCTTTTCCAGCGTGGATTTAATCGCATCGATAATCAGCGCAAGCGAATCGCCCAATGCTTCGCGCACTTCTTCAGCGGAGATGGTTACATTCTTTGGCAGCCCGTCTACCAGGTTGCGGCCCTTGATTTCAATGGACGCATTCTCATTGCCTTCGGTGGGGAAAGCAGAACCGATATTAATCTTGATTTCCTCTGCGGTGCGTTCACCGATCAGAAGATTGTACTTCTTTTTCACATAGGAAATAATGGATTCGTCAAATTTATCACCCGCAACACGCACGGAAACAGAGGTAACAATGTCGCCCAGCGAAATCACGGCAACTTCCGCGGTTCCGCCGCCGATATCGACGACCATGCTTCCGGTCGGCTCGCTGACGGGCAGGCCCGCGCCGATGGCCGCGGCCATGGGTTCCTCAATCAGCTCCACATTGCTGGCGCCCGCCTGACGGGCGGCGTCCTCAACCGCGCGGCGTTCCACCTCGGTTACGCCGGACGGGATGCAGATAATAATATGCGGGCGGGAAAACGCATTGGATTTCACCGCTTTGCGGATAAAATGCTTCAGCATGGTGGCAGTAATGTCGAAGTCGGCGATTACGCCATCCTTCATGGGACGGACCGCGACAATGGAGCCGGGGGTACGGCCGATCATTTCCTTCGCCTGCGTACCGACAGCCAGTACGGTATCGGTGCGAACGTCAACGGCGACAACGGAAGGCTCGCGCATGACGATGCCCTTTCCTTTCATAAAAACCAGCGTGTTCGCGGTGCCTAAATCGATCCCTATATCCTTTGAAAACATACGTTTATATTCCCCTTTCAAGACCTTGGCAAAATTCAATCGTTCTTATTATAACCTTTATAAATACATTTCTCAACTGTTAAATTTGTGAATAGGCAATATTTCTTCATTTTCCATACCCGGATGTTTTCATACCGGCGAGAATCCGATTAATTTTGCCAATCGGAAGCCCCATTACATTGTAATAGTCCCCATCGATGCGCTTAACAAACAGCGCGCCCCGGCCTTGAATCGCGTATGCGCCGGCTTTGTCCATCGCTTCGCCCGACGCAACATAGGAATCGATTTCGCTTTCTTTTAACGGATAAAATTCAACGGACGTGCTTTCGTGGCCGCGCAAATATTTCTTGTTGTTGATAATGCAGTATCCGGTGTAAACCTGATGCACATTGCCGGCAAGCAACTTGAGCATCGCTTTCGCTTCTTCCTCGTTCTTCGGTTTGCCAAGCACGCGCCCCTTCAGAACGACAATCGTGTCGGCGCCAAGGACAATGTCCTGCGGATAGCGTTTTGCCACTGCTTCCGCTTTGCGGGCGGCAAGAAGCTCAACGATCTGTATCGGAGGCGTCCCCCGGAGATACCCCTCATTCACATCCGCGGGGACGACATTAAAATCATATCCTGCCATTTTCAAAAGCTCGCTGCGGCGCGGCGATGAAGACGCTAACAGCAACATGTAATCTTTCTACTCCTTCACTTTAATTTTTATATAAGCCAGTATTGCGGCAAGCAAAAGAATCGCCTGCGCAACATTGATATTGACAAGCATTCCAAACGTAAATTTTACGACGGATAAATCCAGTTCAACGGGCGAAAGCCCGAATTTCGCGGTAGCGCCCAGCCAGGAAACGTTTTTTATCCCTGCGGAGGACGTACCAATAATCTGCCCCAAAACCACGGCTAATACAAGCAGAATAATCAACAAAAGCGTTCGGATTCCATTCTTTTTCATTTTTGAATCTCCCGTTTTCCGGTCGAACCAAAACCGCCGGCGCCGCGCGCCGGCTCACCCAGTTCGTCGGTGTCTTCCAAAACCGGAAGAAGCACCGGCATAACGACAAGCTGTGCGCAGCGTTCACCCGGCTGAATCGTATAGGGCTTGTCGCTGCAATTGGTGATTCCCACCTGAAGCTCGCCGCGGTAATCGCTGTCGATTACACCGACCGCGTTGGGGAGCGTAATGCCGTGCTTTACGCCCAGCCCGCTGCGGGCGAAGATCAGCCCGACGGTATTTTTTCCCGGCAGCTCTATCGCAATCCCGGTCGGGATTTTGTAAAGCCCGCGCGGTTCAATCGTAACGGGTTCGTCCAGACAGGCGTACAGGTCCAGCCCGGCCGCGCCTTCGCTTGCCCGCGTCGGCAATACGGCGTTTTCACGCATTTTTTTTACTTTTAATGTTTCCATAAGCCACCCCAGTTTATGTATCAGGAAAGAACTGCCTCTTTCCGTAAAGTCAAGCCGAGAAACGCAAAGGGTGCGCCCTACTCAATCCCCCGGTAATACAGCCCGCGCGTGTACTCGCCTTGCGCCGGCTCGCCTGTCAGGTACCGGCCGATAATTTCGCCGGCTTCCTCCTTGGTTTCAATCGTGAAGCGCAGAACGCCGAAATCCTGATTGCGAACCTCGCGGAGGCGGTCCGCCATGTCGAGCGGCACCGAATTCAGAACCTCGCTGCACGCCCCGCTGCACTGGACAGGGAAGCGGATTCCCTTCCGGTCGGTTAAAAACGGCGCGGTTTTGCACCTTTTGCATCCGCCCGCGTTCGCCGCGGGACAGTTCCGCGTAAGCATCAGCGGCAGCCTTCCGTAAAGAAGGAGCCCGCGCGGCAGCTCCCCGCCGATTTCCGCAGCCTGCTGAAGCGTCCGCTCAAACGAAAGCTCCGCGTCGGACAGGCCGTATTGACGGTACCATTCGATTGCCGCCGTATTCGTAATGTTGAGGGAAAACCCGCCGTGCACCGTAAGCCCCAGTTCCTTCCCGAGCTCCGCCGCACCGAGGTTCCCGGCCCAGACGTCGGTGATTCCGGCCTCTTTCGCGGCGGCAAGCCGGGCGCGCAGGGCGCTTTCCATTCCGAACATGCCGCGCGGGATTTCAAGGGCAACGGGGAACCCGTTTTCCCTGCACTCTTTTATCTTTTTTAAATCCGTATCATAGGGAATATATACTATTTCACAATTTTTTGCAAGTGCCGGAAGCTCCGCATTTGCAAAACGCGCGCGGAGCTTCCTTTTCCCCGCCGAATGCGTGCCCGGCTGCGGGATTTCGCACATTTGAAACGGGATCGCTTCCCGCGCGGCGCGCGCCTGTTCCAGCTTTGCCAGCGCTTCCCGGCGAAGGCGGTTCAGCGCGGAAACCGGGACGGAAAGCCCCTCCCCGACCGTACAATCGATCCGCTCGGCGTAAAACGGCGTACCGCCCGTCTTTTTCAGCTGTTCCGCACAGCGCTCCGCGTCAATCGCGCGGTGGACTGCCGGCTGGGGCGTTTCCTCCAGCGAAACGGAAACCGTATGGTTTTCCCCGTCTGAAGCGGTCAGAGAAACGGGTTCGCCCTTTTGAATCGTGAGCGAAAACACAACGGGAATCCGCTGATATTCGTCTTTATAAAGGTTCCGCAGCTCCGAAAAAACGGCGTTCGTCGCGCCGGTTACATCCTCCCGCGAACGAATGCCGAACATCTCCCGGCCCCGCCGCGCGTCGATGTAGCCGGTGGTAAAGCCGGAGCGCGAAAAAACCGCGCCCAGATTTTTCAGAAGCTCTTCCGGGACCGGCTGCCCGTCCGCCGCAAGGCGGCAGGCGCGCGTTGCCGCGGCAACGTATTCCGGGCGCTTCATCCGCCCTTCGATTTTCGCGCTGACAATCCCCGCGTCAGCGAGTTCGCCGATCCGGCATATCATAGATAAATCCTTTAAGCTCAAATCATGCCCCGTCCCGCCTTCAACGGAAAACGGCAGACGGCAGGGCTGGGCGCAAAGGCCGCGGTTGCCGCTGCGGGAACCCAGCACGGAGCTGAAATAGCACTGCCCGCTTACCGACATGCACAAAGCGCCGTGGACAAAGGTTTCCAGCTCCACCGGAACCGCCGCATGAATTTCGGCGATTTCCGCAAGCGAAAGCTCGCGTGCGAGCACAACCCGCCGAATTCCCGCATTGTACAGCGCCCGCGCGCCCAGCGGCGTGTGGATGCTCATCTGCGTGGAAGCATGCAGGCGAAGCTGCGGCGCGCAGGTTTTGAGCAGCAAAAGAAGGCCCGTGTCCTGCACAAGCACGGCGTCCACCGGCAAAGTACAGGAATAGGCGATCAATTCCAGCGCCTTTTGCAGTTCATCCTGCAAAAGCACCGTATTTACCGCAAGGTAAACCTTCACCCCGCGGACATGGCAGTAAGCGACGGCTTCCTTCAGCTCGTCATCGTTAAAATTTTTGGCGTTTGCCCGCGCGCTGAACGCGCTGCCGCCCAGATACACCGCGTCCGCCCCCGCGCGCACCGCGGCAAGAAGGCTTTCCGGCGACCCGGCGGGGGCCAGCACCTCTATCCCATTACAGTTCATCATTTTTCTTTTCAAAGAAGTTTATAAAATCCTCCTGTTCGGCGGTCGGCGCGTCCTGTGCCACGCGGGAATAGCTTCCGGCCTGCGGCCTTTGCACGGGCGAACCCGCGGCAATCGGCTTTTGTACGCGCGGCTCTTCAAGGGGCTTGTCCTTTTCGCGCCCTTCGTTTTCCGCCAGCCGGCCGCGAAGGGTCTGGATTTCTTGTTTCAGGCGCTCCACCTCGCGCTTTGCCTCTTCGGCTTCCATTCTGGCGTGGGAGGCGTCTTCCAGATAATCCTTGATCTGCGAGCGGAGGTTGTCGGCTCCGCCGGCAGCCTTCTGCGCTTCGTCACAGAAACGCAGCGCCGTAATAATGGCGGCCATCGTAATGGAAACGCGTTCGTTTTTCCCGGTGATATCCTCTATGGCTTTTTCCACCTGTTCGCCGAGTGAACGGACGTAACTTTCGCTGTCTTCCGACCCGATTACGCATTCGCATCCACAGATATTGAGCCGAACTCTATTTTTACTCATGAGGCCATTCCCCTTTCGATAAAATTCAAAATATTTTTGACCTTCCCCGCCTGCCGGCCGGGGGGTCTGATCGACTTTGGTTGTAGCAAACTGTTTCCCTTCATTATAATCTATTTTATAGTAAGATGAAAGGCTTTTCCGGATTTTTTACACTCTGTTTTTAAGAGCGTTTTTTGGCGGATTCTGCAAACTGTTTGTTTTGACGGCAAAACCCCTCAAGCTGTTTATAAAAAAGTTGAGTTTTGTGTATATTGCACAAATTATTGAAAAAAATACGTAGTAACAAAAAGCGAAATCCTTTTTTGCCTTAAAACCCTGAAAACTGCGCTCAGCCTTAAAAAACGGCTGTTTTCAAAGAAAAGAGGTACAGCCGCCTATTGTTCTTGAAAACAAACCATTATTGGTATATAATATACACAACTTGATGAATTGCATTTTCCGAATGAAAACAGGTCAAGATAATATATTGATATTCGGGGCATCGTAACAAACGGTGCTATCCCGCCTTTGGAGGACGGTTTATGAACTACAAGCAGCCGATCGGCAAGATTAAAGAAACAATCGAAACCACATTGGACCGTGTTTTCGGCGTAAGCCTTGAAAACGCGACGGACGAACAATGCTACAAAGCCGTTGCGCTGACCGTCCGTGACCTGATGGCACGGGGACGCAGCGAGTTTATGGCACAGGCCGAAAAAAACCACACCAAACAGATTTATTACCTCTGCATGGAATTTCTCCTTGGCCGTTCCCTGCGCAACAATCTTTACAATCTCGGCATTGAGGAAGACTACCGCACCGCTCTGAGCGAAATGGGGCTGAAGCTCGACGCGCTTTACGACCAGGAACCGGACGCGGGCCTTGGCAACGGCGGCCTTGGCAGGCTTGCCGCCTGCTTCCTGGACGGCCTTGCCACACAGGGCTACCCCGCAACAGGCTATTCGCTCCGCTATGAATACGGCATCTTCCGCCAGAAGCTGGTGGACGGGTGGCAGACCGAGCTGCCGGATTTCTGGCTGCCCGGCGGAAAAATCTGGATGCAGGCCGTTCCGGAAAAGAGCGTGGAAGTTCACTTCAACGGACATATTGAGGAATACTGGTACAACCAGTACCATGTGGTTAACCACAAGGATTACACAAAGGTTCTCGCCGTGCCGTACGACATGTATGTGTCCGGCATGGACGGGCGCGGCATCAGCCGCCTGCGCGTCTGGGCGGCATGCTCCCCGGAATTTGACATGAAGCTGTTCAACTCCGGCAATTATCTGCGCGCCATGGAACAAAACGCCATGGCAGAGGTCATAACCAAAGTTCTCTACCCCGAGGATAACCATTTGGAAGGCAAGAGCCTGCGGCTTTCCCAGCAGTATTTCCTTGTCTCCGCAACCATACAGGATATCATCCGCCGCCACCTGTTCCGGTACAGCACGCTTGACAACCTGCCGGATTTAGTCGCCATCCATCTGAATGACACGCACCCCGTGCTGGCCATTCCGGAAATGATGCGCATTATGCTGGACGAATGCGGCTATGGCTGGGACGCGGCGTGGGATATCGTAACCCGGACAATCGCCTACACCAACCATACGGTGATGAACGAAGCGCTCGAATGCTGGAACGTCGAGCTGTTCAAATCGCGCCTGCCCCGTATTTACCAGATCATTGAGGAAATCAACCGCCGCTTCTGCGCCCAGATGCACGAGCGCGGCGTGGACGGCTACAAGGTGGGCCGCATGGCGCCGCTGAACGACGGCTATGTGAAAATGGCGAACCTCGCCGTGGCAAGCTGTCACAGCGTGAACGGCGTTTCCCAGCTTCACAGCGACATCTTAAAAGACCGGGTTTTCCACGATTTTTACACCGAGCTTCCGGAAAAGTTCACCAATGTGACAAACGGCATTGCACACCGCCGCTGGCTGAATCAGGCGAACCCGTCGCTCGCGGCGCTGATTACCGACCTGATCGGGGACGGCTATATCCACAACGCGCAGGAGCTTGAAAAGCTGAAAAAATTCCAGGACGACGCCGCTGTTTTGAAAAAGATGGCGGAGATCAAGCGCGGAAACAAGGTCCGCCTTTCCAATTATGTAAAAAAGGAACTGAATATTTCGCTGGACCCGGATTCGATTTTCGATATGCAGGTAAAGCGCATGCACGAATACAAGCGCCAGCATCTTAACGCGCTGCACATTCTTTCCGTTTACCAGCGCCTGCGGGAGAATCCTGGCGAGGATTTCACCCCGCACACCTATATTTTCGGCGCAAAGGCGGCGCCGGGCTACTACTTCGCAAAGCAGATGATCCGCTTCATTGTCAACCTTGGCAATACCATTAACAACGACCCGCTGGTCAACAAAAAAATGAAGGTCATCTTTCTGGAGGATTACCGCGTTTCCCTTGCCGAGCTGATGATTCCCGCCGCCGACCTGAGCGAACAGATTTCCCTTGCGGGAACCGAGGCTTCCGGAACAAGCAATATGAAATTCATGATTAACGGCGCGGTAACCATCGG
>JAAYWU010000072.1 GCA_012516295.1 Clostridiales bacterium
CACGCAGATTTGAATGGTGTTGTCCTCGGAAAGGCTTCTTTCCGGCAGAAGCGTTTCCGTTACATACGTTCCCGTAAACGCGGTTCCCCACACGCGCACGCCCTTCTCCGGCCAATCAAAGGAAGTAAGGCCCGCCTGATAAATATGTACGTTCTCCGGCCAGCCCTCTTCAAAATAAGGGGAATCCGCCGAAAGATAATCATGGTTTCCGGGAGCAATGGCAACGATGGTATCCGGAATTTCGGAAAGGGACTTTTGGACGGAATGAACCACGCCGATATCCACTCCCGAGCTTTCAAACAGGTCTCCGGCTATTAAAAGCAGCTCCACCTTCTCCTCCCTGCAAAGGGAAACAATGCGGTCAAAGGTCAGCAACATTTCTTCACGGCGCTGCCTTGCGGTATTTCCGATCGACGTAAGCTCCGCGCCCAAATGCAAATCCGCGCAATGAAGGATCTTGATTTGATTCATATTTTCACCATTCCCGTACATCCAACTATAAGTTCTATTATATCAACACATAGATGGTAAATCAAATACAAGAAGTATCCGAATGCCATGTTCTAAATTTGAATTTCAACTGGAACCATGCTAAAATAATGGGCAACAGAGAGAACAGGTGATTGAAATGAAGAAAAAGATGCTCTTTCTTATTAACCCGCATGCCGGAAAATCGGAAATCCGAAATTACCTGCTGGACATCATTGATTTATTTACAAAAAAATGTTTTTCTGTCACCACCCGCACAACGCACCCGTTTGGAAATAATTTAAAGGAGGACGACGATCAATATGATCTGATCGTATGCTGCGGCGGGGACGGCACTCTGAATCAAACCGTGAACGAATATATGAAATTGAAATCCCGTCCGCTTTTCGGTTATATTCCATGCGGAACGGTAAATGACTTTGCCGCAAGCCTCGGCCTTTCGCGCAATCCCCTTGAGGCCGCGGAGGAAATTATGAACGGGTCTGTCTTTTCCTGTGACATCGGTTTGTTTAACGAGAAGTATTTTACCTATGTTGCGGCTTTCGGCGCTTTTACAGAGGTTTCCTATCAAACCCCGCAGCAGGCAAAAAATATATTGGGGCGGACCGCCTATATTTTAGAAGGGATCAAACAGCTTCCCAATATAAAATCGTATCATATCCGCGTCGAACACACCGGGGGCACAATCGAAGACGATTTCACAGTCGGTATGGTCACAAATTCTTCTTCGGTGGGCGGGTTTCAGATAAACAATAAAAAGGATATTTTCATGGATGACGGCCTGTTTGAAGTTACGCTTGTGAAAAGCGCAAAAAACCTGATCGAGCGCCAAATGATTATTAATTCCCTCCTTCATCAGGAAGCCGACAGCAATTTTATTTACATCTTTAAAACGGATAAACTGCATATTGTATCTGAAACCGATATTCCATGGACGCTCGACGGCGAATTCGGGGGTTCGCCGCGCGACGTACGCATAACAAATCAAAACCGCGCGCTGAGCATTTTAACCGTTTAAAAATAGTGCAGCCGGGAGTTTTGAAGTATAATGAAAAGGTCCGCTTGGATTTTCATCCAAGCGGACCTTTTCATTGATGAATGGATTACTTGATTTCGATTCTGCGGGTCTCCGGCACAGTTCCTTCCTTTTTCGGAAGATTGAGTGAAAGGATTCCGTTTGTGTATTCCGCTGTAATCTCATCGCTCTTGATATCGGAAATATCAAAGCTGCGGGCGAATGAGCCGTATCTGCGTTCTCTGCGTACGTAATTCTCTCTCTTCTCCTCGGTGTCGTCGCTGTGCTGTGCGCTCACTGTCAAATAACTGCCTTCAATATCAATCTTGATATCTTCTTTATTGAAGCCCGGCAGCTCTGCTTTGAGCACATACCTGTCGCCTTCGTCAATTACATCGGTGCGGAAACTCGAAAAACTCCTCGCAAAATCACCAAAAAAGTTTTTCTCCATATTATCAATGTAATTGAACAAGCTGCTTTCTCTACGTCCAAATGGCATTAAGTCAAACATAATCAAAACCTCCTAAAAACTGAATTGCTATCCGGAAGCCTTGCTCCCTTTTACAGTTCATACTATATCTTATGTTTATGAAAAATTATTATACAATTTATTACGAAATCATTAATTTTAGCACTCTAATCTTGAG
>JAAYWU010000073.1 GCA_012516295.1 Clostridiales bacterium
ACGTTACACAGAGCTATGGCAATATTGTAAGCCTTGCCAAAAAATTCGGTATGCGGAAAGAAGAAATCCCTGTTTTGGTAAAGACAAACCGTGGAACGGTATTTCCGTTGAGGAGTTAAGTGAAAAGTATTCGAAAATGACGCCGAATTACGAACAGGAACAGCGCATTATGGATTCGGTTATCTGCATGTTCGATTCCTTTGCCATTCCGCAGGGGCGTGAGGTAATGAACTATTACCTACCTTTGGAATATGGTTTTGACCGCATAATCGAATTGTGCGACGAGAAGATTGCGGAAGTAATGGGCGAAGCAGGCGACGACGGCGAATTCGGTATGGGCAGAGGATACTACTATGTTGCCATGAAGGAAATCACCAAGGGCCTGAGCACATGGTGTGAGAACTATTCGAAGCAGGCGAAGTATCTGGCTTCCATTGAAGAGGATGCGGAACAGAAAGCAACTTACGAAAAAATTGCTGAAGTGATGGGCAATATCGCTCACAAGAAACCCTCTAATTTCTGGGAAGCACTTCAACTGACACTCTGCTGCCATTTGGGCGTTGTCAATGAAGATCCGCAGTCCGGCCAATCTATCGGCAGGCTGGGCCAGGTTTTGCAGCCGTTCTACGAGAAAGACATCGAAGACGGCATAATGGACGACGAAGATGTCATTGAGCTTCTGGAATTGTACAGAATTAAGATTACCTGCATTGAGTGCTTCGCGTCCGCAGGTGTATCCGGCGGCGTTCTTTCGGGAAATACATTCAATAACCTTTCCTTGGGCGGACAGAACTATGAGGGCCTTACGGTTACCCCTCTGGAATATCTGATTATTGAAGCGGGTATGAGAAATAACACGCCTCAGCCCACCCTCAGTATTCTGTATGACGAAAAGACGCCGGAAGACTTCCTGATGAAAGCTGCGTTCTGCACGAAACTGGGACTTGGCTATCCTGCATGGATGAATAACCAGACCGGTATGAACTACATGCTCAGGAACTACGGTCCGGAGGGAATGAATTTGGAAGACGCAAGGGCATGGTGCCTCGGCGGCTGTCTGGAATCCGCCCCGGGATGCTTCCTGCCGCTCCACTATAACGGCAAAGTAACCATGATTCCTGGCGGCGCTTCGCCAACATGCGGTACCGGTGTTCACTTTATTGCCATGCCGAAGGTTCTTGAGCTTGTACTTACAAACGGCCTTGATAAGAGAACGGGCAAACAAATCTATCCACCCCACAACAGGAAACTGGACTCTTACGAAACAATGGTTGACCAATGGAAGAAATACATGGAGCTTACAACCGACGTTGTCAATAAAGTCAACAATATCCAGATGGATATCTGGAGAAAGCATAACATGCCGGTTGTGAACTCTTTGTTGAAGCCGGACTGCTTCACAAAGGGCAGGGATCTCGGCATGATGGGCGGAAGATACAACGCAACCATCAACTTTGAATCCTGCGGTACAATTACATTAATTAATTCTCTGGCTTCCATAAAGAAAAATGTCTACGATGACAAGAAGTTCACCATTGAAGAAATGACCGATGCCATAGTAAACAACTTCGGGTTTAAGACCGCATATGAAACCGGTATTTTCTCGCCTGACTCGAAAATCAGCACGGAAAACAGCCCGAAATATGAAAAAATCTTTGCAGCTTGTGTTAATGCCCCGAAATATGGCAACGCGGATAAATATGTGGACTCTATTCTTAAGGATTATGAATACTACATGTATGACATGGTTCGCAAATTCCGCTCCTATTACGGCAAACCGCTGTACATGTGCCAGATTTCCGTATCGACGCACGGCCCGCAGGGCTTCGTAACGCTCGCATCGGCGGACGGAAGGCTTGCCGGTACAACGTATTCGGACGGCTCCCTGTCTGCGGCAGCCGGAACCGATAAGAATGGCATTTATGCTATTTTTGAATCTGCAACCGTTTATGATCACTCGATGGAGCAGAACTCCCAGATGAACCTGAAGCTCCATCCGACAGCGGTAAAGGGACTCAACGGCACCAGAAAGCTGCTTGATATTGTCCGCGCCTATATGAGAAAGGGCGGCTTCCATGTTCAGTTTAACGTAGTGGATTCCAACACGTTGAGGGATGCGCAGAAGACACCGGATAACTACAGGGATCTGATGGTTCGCGTCGCCGGATTCACCCAGTACTTGTGCGAGATCGGCAAACCGATTCAGGATGAAGTTATTTACAGAACCGAATACGATGCTTAATGCAAAGACTGAAGGAGGTATACGTTATGCTCCATTATGATTGTAAGAATTACATTAATTTAGACTGCGAAAAAGGTATGTGTGCAAAGTGCAAGGCCATTGTGCCCATCGATGGAAAAGGCAGCGAAGCCTGTCCGGCGTTTACGCCTGTGGAAAGATGCGAAAACTGCAAGAACTTTTCCGATCCGGATAAATACGGCATTGGAAAATGCACGGGCTTAGAAAAAGAAAACTGGGCATATTCCACTATGTGCGCCTGTACTTGTACGGGATATAAAGCAAGATAGGATTTTTTGATATGCATAAAAAAGCTTTAATTTTCGATATCCAGAGTTTTTCGGTTCACGACGGGCCCGGCTGCAGGACGAATGTGTTTTTCACAGGCTGCCCCCTGCAGTGTAAATGGTGCGCCAATCCGGAAAGCTGGGAGAACAGAAAACATTTCCTGTTTGCAGAGAGATCCTGCAAATGGGAGTCGGGCTGCCGGGCATGCAGAGATGTATGCCCCAACGGCTCGATTCAATTCGATGAAAGCGGAAAGCTCAGCATTTCGCACGACATCTGCGGCCGGTGCGAAACCTTCGATTGTGTCAGCATCTGTCCGAATAATGTTTTCAAACAGTGTGTGAAGGAGTACAAGGTGGATGATATTATGGCAATCCTCCGGCGTGACTGCAACTGGGGACCGGATGGCGGCGTAACATTTTCGGGCGGGGATCCCTTGGTCCAGTATGAATTTTTACTGGAAGTCCTGAAACAGTGCCACCGGTGGCAGATTCATACGGCGATTGAAACCAGTGCTTATGCGAAACAGGAGGTATTTTTAGAAGTTTTAAAATACATCGATTTTGCTTTCATTGATGTGAAACACATGGACCGAGAGAAACATTTTGAAGGAACCGGCGTATATAACGATTTGATCCTTTCCAATATCGAGGCATTGGTGAAGTCCGGTTGGAAAGGAAGGGTGGGTTTAAGACAGCCGACAATTGCCGGGTACAATGACAGCGATGAGAATGCGCTGCAGTTGATTGATTTCATGAATAGAAACGGACTCTATGAAATCAATCTGCTAAAATTCCACAGGCTTGGGGAAACAAAATGGAATCAGCTTGGAAAAGAGTATGAATACCATGATCACGGCGATATGACAAAAGAAAAAATGGAGCATCTACAGGAAATTTATTTGGATAACAACATTGCTTGTTATATCGGTGATAATACTCCTTTCTAAACAATTTGAATCAAGCTGGAGACAGGTATTCTCCAGCTTGATTGTGTGTAAGAGGATAAGAGTAAGATTGAAAAGGATAAACCTGTTTTTTGAAACAAGGGGGGAAGTTTATGGAACAGCTGGCAGAAGACCTGATGAAACAGCTCAACTGTGAAACGGTATTTACCATCCCGATTCAGGGTGGAATCAATGTGGCGGAATCGGTTGTGGTTACATGGATTATCATGGCAGTCCTTGTTATTGCGTCAATCCTCTTTACTCGAAACTTAAAAGTTGAAAACATTGGGAAAAGGCAAATGGTGGTCGAAACAATTGTTGGTGGACTTGAAAACATGATCGAAGGAATTATCGGCGAGAAAGGGAAAGCATATGTGCCCTACCTTGCCACCGTCATTCTTTATATTGGTTTTGCAAATGTGATCGGCCTTTTTGGTTTTAAACCGCCGACAAAGGACTTAAATGTAACCGTGGGCTTGTCCATAATGAGCATTCTTTTGATCGAATGGGCCGGGATCCGGAAAAAGGGACCGAAGGACGGGGTGAAAGGGGTTGCGGAGCCGGTCGCGATTATAACCCCGATTAATATTTTGGAGGTCTTTATACGCCCGTTGTCCCTGTGAATGCGTCTGTTCGGCAATGTGCTCGGCGCCTTCGTGGTAATGGAGTTGTTGAAAATCATTGTGCCGCCTGTTTTACCGGTCCCGTTCAGCTTATATTTTGATATCTTTGACGGGTTGATACAGGCTTATGTTTTTGTGTTTTTAACATCGCTTTTTATAAAAGAAGCTATTGATTAACACGTGTTGTATTGAAAAGGAGAAATGAAAATGACAAGTTTAATTGCGATCGGAGCGGGATTGGCGGCAGTAACCGGCGTAGGGGACGGTATAGGAATCGGAATTGCAACCGGAAAAGCAATGGAAGCGGTTGCCAGGCAGCCCGAAGCCGAGGGAAAAATCAGTAAGTTGCTTCTGCTTGGTTGCGCATTGGCGGAAGCAACCGCGATTTACGGCTTTGTTGTTGCCATTCTGGTTATTTTATTCCTGAAATAAGGATGGTGAGAGTATTGCTGAGACTTGACATCAACTTTTTGTTTACCATCCTCAATTTGCTCATTCTGTATTTTTTAATGAAAAAATTTCTGTTTAATCGGGTAAAC